>JBAVNO010000266.1:0-6039 GCA_049691095.1 Alphaproteobacteria bacterium
TCACGCCCAACCGGCGCGAGCTGGCCGAGGCGGTGGGATCGGCGCTGGACGGCGACGACGCCATCGTCGCGGCGGCGCGCCGCGTCATCGACACCTGCGGCATCGAGTCCGTGCTCGTGACCCGCAGTTCGGACGGCATGACGCTCGTCCCCGCGCGCGGGAACGCGCAACACGTTCGCGCCGAGGCGCGCGAGGTGTTCGACGTGTCGGGTGCCGGCGATACGGTGGTGGCGGCGGTCGCGGTCGCATTGGCGGCCGGCATCCCGATCCCCGAGGCGACGCGGCTCGCCAACGCCGCGGCCGGAATCGTGGTGGGAAAGGTGGGCACAGCGGTGGTTCATGCCGACGAGCTGGTGACGGCGCTCCACGCTCAGGACCTGCTCGCGGGCGGGGAAAAGATCGCGGCCCTCGCCGCCGCGCTCGACAAGGTCGCGGGCTGGCGCAGCAAGGGGCTGAAGATCGGATTCACGAACGGCTGCTTCGACCTGCTGCATCCGGGCCACGTGTCGCTCCTGGCCCAGGCCAAGGGGGCGTGCGACCGTCTCGTCGTGGGCCTCAACAACGACGCCTCCGTGCGGCGGCTCAAGGGCGACGGCCGGCCGGTCCAGTCCGAAGCCGCGCGGGCCCAGGTCCTGGCCTCGCTCGCGAGCGTCGATCTCGTGGTGGTGTTCGCCGACGATACGCCGATCCGCCTCATCGAGGCGATTCGGCCCGACGTGCTGGTCAAGGGAGCCGATTACCGGCACGACCAGGTGGTGGGCGCGGACATCGTGCGCGCCTATGGCGGACGCGTGGTGCTGGCCGATCTCGTGGAAGGCCACAGCACCACGGCCACCATCGCCCGCATGAGCGGATGACGGATGCGGCGCCGCGTGCCTTGCCACGGGCCGTAGTGCGCCGGACGGACCCCTGCCGGGCCCGCTCGCCGTCAGTGAACAGGACCGTCCCGGGGCGGCGCAATCTTTCGACGCTTTGTGCGCAATTGCGGCGGCTCGGTCCCCCGTTGCCGCAAAAAACCCAGCCCCGCCATACTGTTGCGGGGCGGCCGGCATGCGTTTATCAAGACGCCGCTTAAACGTCTGTTAATTTTTTCTAGTCATTGTTACTCACACACGCTGCCGTATTTCCTCCGGAGTTATGGCGGCATGCGCTCAACATGCCCGCCGTTGCCGGCGCCGCCTGCCAAGACAGTCGTTGGAGCCGAGGGAACCGGGGCGCATTCGAGGCCAAGTGGGGTTGGCCGCGGGTCGAACGCTGAGGGAAGGGGTTATGTTCGGATCTGAACTCAAAAAAGCGAACCACAAACTAAAATCCGAGCGCGATCAGTTCAAGAAATGGTTCGAGTCGGCCATGATGATGGTCGACCACGTGCCTTTCAGCGTTCTGTGGTGCAACGCCGAGGACGACTTCACCATCACCTACGCCAACCTGGCCGCAAGCACGTTCCTGAAATCGGTCGAAAGCCACCTCCCTTGCCCGGCGAAGGACGTCGTTGGCAAGCATCTCGACGTTCTGTTCACGTCGTCCGGCACGGCCGCGCCGAACCTGAAGAACCAGGCGTCACTCCCCTTCCGTGGCATGCTCAAGGTCGGACTGGAGACCCTGGACGTTCAGATCCTCGCCATTCTCGACAAGAAGAAGGCCTATTGCGGGGCCATGGTCGCCTGTCGTCCCGTCACCAAGGAAATGACTCTGGCGCAGACATTCGAATCGAGCATCAAGGGCGTGGTGGAGATCATCGCCGCGTCATCGAGCGAGTTGCAGGCGAACGCGCAAAGCATGGCGGCCATCGCCACCGGAGCCAACGAAAAGTCCGCGGCGGTTGCCGCCGCCTCGGAAGAGGCGTCGAAGAACGTTCAGACCGTGGCCGCGGCGGCCGAGGAGCTGTCGTCTTCGATCACCGAAATCGGACGCCAGGTCAACGAATCGAGCACGATTGCCGGCAACGCCGTGTCCGAGGCGAAACAGGTCAACGCCACGGTCAAGAATCTCTCGGAGAGCGCCCAGCGGATCGGCGAGGTGGTCGAGCTCATCAACGATATCGCCGAGCAGACGAATCTGCTGGCTCTCAATGCGACCATCGAGGCGGCGCGCGCCGGCGACGCGGGGAAGGGCTTCGCGGTCGTGGCCAACGAGGTGAAGTCGCTCGCCAATCAGACCGGCAAGGCGACCGAGGACATCGCCGCCCAGATCAGCGCGATTCAGGGTGCGACCAACGAGGCGGTCCAGGCCATCGAGGGGATCGCGGTCACCATCTCGAAGATCAGCAACATCACGAGCGCGATTGCCATGGCGGTCGATCAGCAGAACGGCGCCATTCAGGAAGTCGCCAGCAACATCGCGCAAGCGGCCGCCGGAACCGAGGAAGTGACGAGCAACATCAGCGGCGTGAAGGCGATGGCGACCGAGGCGGGCGGCGCCTCGGAGGGTGTCCTAAGCGCGGCCAAGGAGCTGCACACCCAGTCCGAAGAGCTCCGCACGCACGTCGATCAATTCCTGTCCACGATCCGCGCCGTCTAGGCGTTTCCCGCCCGTCGCCACCGCGCCGCCGGAGGTCTTGTCCGCAGCCGGGCCGGTGCCGCTGCGCCGGGAGGCGCGCCGTGCACCAGCCCAACGGCCGATCCGACGATCGCAACGGTAAGAGCAACGGTAAGAAATGGCGCGCCCGGCGAGATTCGAACTCACGACCTCTAGCTCCGGAGGCTAGCGCTCTATCCAGCTGAGCTACGGGCGCATTTAGGGCAGGCGGCGGTGGCCGACTGATCCGGCGGGGCGCAACTTACTGCAAGACGGGGCGGGGCGCAAACCCGACCGCCGGGCCCGCTGTCCGGCAAGGCCCCATCGGGCAAGCCCTCATCCGCCAAGGTTTCATCGGGAAACGCCCCATCCGCGCGGCCAAAGCCGCCTTCGGCGCCGGGACCGGCGGGAGGCCTATTGGGCGCGGGTGACGGCTTCCTGCCAGCCCGAGGATTCGAAATCCACCTGGACGAAGCCCTTGCCGGCTCCCAGCCCTTCGATGCTGAGCAGCACGCCGCCCGAGGGCTGCTGCTCCCAGATGGCGCTCCACACGCCGCAGCCCTCATAGGAGAGGCACTGATAGAACTCGTCGTCCTGGTCGAACAGGCGGGCGCCCACCACCATCGTCTCGTCGGTGGGGCTGCCGTAGGTCTCGGTGACGAACTTCTTCATCTCCGCATACGACGCGCGGCCCTGCCGCCCGGTGGCGTCGTCCTGGACGTTGGTGCCGACCCAGCGCACCTTGACGAGCCCGAGCTGCCGGTCGAACAGCATGGTGACGAGATAGGTGTTGTCGAAAGCGCCGGGGACCTCTTTGGCATTGACGACGGTAAGATCGCCGGTGGTCGAGGTGGAGTGGATCGTGATCCCGGCGGCCTTGAGGTCCGCGACCTGCATGCCCCAGGTCAGTCCGAAGGGCGCCTTCACGTTCTCGGCCGCGGCCGACGAAATCGCGGCTGACGACATCGCGGCGCAAATGAGGGCGGCGGCAAGGAAAAGGCGCGCGTTCATGGAACGATCCTGGAAGCCCGGTCGCAACCGCCGCATTGTGTCATGTTCGATTCACCCTCGCAAGGCCGGGCCGCCGCCGTCATCTCGCGTTGGCGGCCAGCGCCTGGTGGGCCGCGGCGTCGGCCCCCGAGGGCAGAGGCGCCCCGGCGTTCCCGATCCACGACGCGACATCCGCGATCACCTTGTCCGCGTGCAGGTCGCGCAGGAGCATGTGATAGCCGGTGGAATAGAACGCGACGCGCAAACGGGGATTCTCCTGCGCCGGCAGCCGGTGCAGCATTGCGATCACCGGGTCGCGCGGGATGACCTCGTCGTGCTCTCCGTACAGGACCAGGGCGGGCACCGGAAGGTCCTTGGCCGCGTCCATGGCCGCGTCCATGAGATCGGCGAGACCGTATATGGTGTCGACCCGGGTCTCCTTGATGACCAGGGGATCGCGGGAAAGCGCGCGCAGCATCTCGTCGTTGTCCGAGGCCCGGACGTGCAAACCGCGACCCGTCAGGGTGAGCCACGGCACGGTGTGGGCGCCGATCCACAAGAGACCGGTCTGGAACGGATTCATGGTCTCGCGCGCCCACACCGCCGGCGCCGCCAGGATCACGCCGTCGACCGGGATCGAGCGGTCGCGGGCGAGCGCCGTCATGGCCACGGCGCCGCCCATGCTTTCGCCGAGCAAATAGAGCGGCGTGTCCGGGTAGCGCCGCCTGAGCGCGCGCGCGAACGCGCCGGCGTCCGACGCGAGGATGTCCACGCCCGGCCACAGGCCGCGGTGGGGCGTCTCGCCGAAGCCGCGCTGATCGTACGCATAGGTGGCGATGCCGTCCTTCGCCCATGCGCGCGCCGGGTCGGTGAAGGCGTTGGAATAGTCGTTGAATCCGTGTAGCGCCACGATGACGGCCTTGGGCGATCCGTCGGGCAGGAATCGGCGCACCGGCAACGTCACGCCATCCGCGGTCCGAAACGACTGATCGTCGAGCCGCGGCGGCGCCGGCGCTTCCCCCAGCGGCTGAAGCCTCGGCGCGCAGCCCGCGGCCAGCACGATGGCGAGCGCCGCCAGCGCCCGCGTCACGCAGCGCACGGCCCTTGGCCAGGCCGGAACCGGGAGCCTGCCCGCTGCGCTCATCGGGACGCGGGCCCGCCTGCGGCGCGCGTGAGTTCGAGGAACACGTCCTCGAGATCCGACTGCTCGGTGGTGAGATCGACGATCTTGAGGCCCGCGTCATGAACCGCGGCCAGCACGTCGGCGGCCGGCGTCACGGTCGTGCGGTAGCGGATCCGGATTCGCCGCGGCGGCCGGATCTCGGCGTCGAAACGCGAAAGCTGGGGCGGCAATGCCGAAAGATCGTCCTGAAGCGTGATCCACATCTCCTTGGTGTCGATTCTTCCCAACAGCGTGCCCGTTTCCTCGCAGCACACCAGGCGCCCGAGATGGATGATGGCGATGCGGTCGCAGAGCTTCTCCGCCTCCTCGAGATAATGGGTGGTGAGCAGGACGGTGACGCCGCTGCGGTTCAATTCCCGCACGTGGGCCCAAAGCTGCTGGCGCAGCTCCACGTCCACGCCCGCGGTCGGCTCGTCCAGCACCAGCACCGGCGGCGAATGGACCAGCGCCTTGGCCACCAGCAGGCGGCGGCGCATGCCGCCCGAGAGCGTGCGCGCATAGGCATGGGCCTTGTCCGAGAGCCGCAGGGCGGCCAGGACCTCGGCCGTCCGGCGCCGCGCCTTGGGTACGCCGTAAAGGCCGGCCTGAAGCTCCAGGAGCTCGAAGGGCGTGAAGAAGGGGTCGATGTTGAGCTCCTGGGGCACGACGCCGATCGCCGAGCGCGCCTGGCGCTCGTTCTCGTCGATATCGAACCCCCAGATCCGGGCGGTTCCCGAGGTCTTGATGACGAGGCCGGCCAGGATGTTGATGAGGGTCGATTTTCCGGCCCCGTTGGGCCCCAGGAGGCCGAACAGCGAGCCCCTTGGAATCTGCAGGCTGACGTCGATCAACGCCGGCTTCGGTGGCTGCCCGTGCCGACCGGCGTAGGTCTTGTTGAGCCCGATGGTTTCGACCGCGAAGGCGGGCGCCGTTCCGGGCGCCGTTCCGGGCCCCTCTCCGGCCGACTTATCGGCCATGTGGGGGTCAAAGGGCGCGGTCATGGCTGGATGATCATCGGGCATGGGTTGGCATGGGGCGGTGCCGTCGCCCGGCGGCGCGCGAGATCGGATGGTACGGGGCGTGATGCGGTCATGGCTATCATCGCCCCTTTCCCCCGGTCAACGTCCTTGTCCGGTAAGCCGCAGGGTCCGGCAAGCCGCAGGGTCCGGCAAGACCTGGGAGCGCGGGGGCCGCGGCACCGTGGCGGTTGATTGCCGGGACGCACATTGTATCATCCCGGACGCAAGGTAAGGCGGGTGAGGTCATGGAACCGGTGGAAACCATCTACGTGAAGGAACGCGTGGTCGCCTGCGATGGCGGCAAGCTCGGGCACCCGCGGGTGTTCCTCAACCTCGGCCCCAAGGGCGAGG
>JBAVNO010000267.1:0-15454 GCA_049691095.1 Alphaproteobacteria bacterium
CCATTTGGGCGTCGGCGCCGACGCCGACATCACCATCTACGACGAGGACGCGGACAAGGAGCGCATGTTCAGCGCGCCCCGCTACGTCATCAAGGACGGCGTCGCCGTCATCGACGACCACGAGTTCCGCCACGACCACGAGGGCCGAGTCCTGTACACGGCGCCCGCCTGCGACGAGTCCATCGAGGACGTGATCCGTCCCTTCTTCGAGAGCTATTATTCCGTGCGCTTCGAGAACTACGCCGTCGCCGACCGCTATGTCCGGGGCGGCGAGGTGATTCCGAGCGCCCCCCGCAGCGGGACTTGAGTCGGATTCCCATGCGCATCGGCAATACCGAAATCGTCGACACCTTCGCGGAAGCCTTCGGCATGTTCGGCAGCCGCGTCGTGATCACGGCCGAAACGCCCGAATGGGCGATGGCGGCCGCCCGCGCCATGACCGGATTCGCCACCTCGGTGATCGGCTGCAAGTGCGAGGCCGGCATCGAGCGCGCGCTTCCCGCGGCCGAAACGCCGGACCGCCGGCCCGGCGTCAGCTGCCTCCTGTTCGCCACCAGCGCCGAGAGCGTCGGCAAGCGCCTGGTGGAGCGCGTCGGCCAGTGCGTGATGACCTGTCCCACGACCGCCTGCTTCAACGGCCTCGACTCGCCCGACAGCGTGGTGGTCGGCGGGATGCTGCGTTTCTTCGGCGACGGCTATCAGATCCGCAAGAAGCTCGACGGGCGGCGCTTCTGGCGCGTGCCGGTGATGGACGGAGAGTTCCTGGTCGACGACCGCTTCGGGGTTCAAAAAGCGGTGGGCGGCGGCAATCTGCTTCTGCTCGGCGTCAGTCTTCCCGAAACGCTCTCCGCCGCCAGGGCCGCCGTCGACACCATGCGGCAGGTGCCGGGAGTCATCCTGCCGTTCCCCGACGGGGTCGTGCGCAGCGGCAGCAAGGTCGGCTCGCGCTACAAGGCGCTGCCGGCCTCGACGAACGACGCCTATTGCCCGACGCTGCGCGGCTTTTCGCCCAACACGGCGGTGCCGCCCGAGGCCCATTGCGTGCTCGAGATCGTGATCGACGGGCTCGACCTCGAATCGGTGCGCGAGGCCATGCGCCGCGGCCTGAAGGCCGCGGCCAAGCCGGGGATCGTCCAAATCACCGCCGGCAATTACGGCGGAACGCTGGGCCAGTACAAGATCGAGCTCGGCGGTCTTCTGAACTGATCGGGCAGGGGCAGGAAAGATGGGCCTGACGCTTTCGCTAACCACCGCTCCCGAGGTTCCGGTCGAGGCCGAGGCCTTGAGCCCCGACAAGCTCGCGGGTTTGAGCGAGAAAGACGTGGCGGCTCAACCCGTCCTGTACGGGAACCGCAAGGCCTGCATCGGCGATTTCTTCCGCGTCTCGGGCCGGGCGAACGGGCAGATCCGCATTGAGGGCGACGTCGCGAAATTCAAGATGATCGGCAGCGGCATGAAGTCCGGGCGGATCGTGATCGCGGGCAGCGCCGGCGCCCATCTGGGGGCGGGAATGGCGGGCGGCGAAATCGTCGTCGAGGGCGATGCCGGGGATTGGACCGGGCTCGAGATGGCGGGCGGGCGCATCGTGGTCCAGGGCAACGCCGGGCACATGGTCGGCAGCGCGCACCGCGGCAGCCGCATCGGCATGTTGGAGGGCGAGATCATCGTCCACGGCAACGTGGGCAACGAGTTCGGCAACGCCATGCGCAACGGGTTGATCGCGGCGGGCGGCGACAGCGGCGATTTTACCGGCGTCAACATGCTGGCGGGCACCATCGTCGTGCTGGGAAAGCTGGGGCAGCGGAGCGGTGCCGGCATGAAACGGGGCACCATCGTGTCGATGCACGACGCGGAATTGCTGCCCACCTTCTCCTATGCGTGCACCTATCACCCGGCGTTCCTTCGCCTCTATCTGACGTATCTGGCCGGGAGGGGATTGCCGATCACGGAGCCGCAGATCACCGGCATGTACCAGCGCTGGAGTGGGGACGCGGTGGAGCTCAACCGCGGCGAGGCGCTGCTTTTTGCCGGATGACCGAAAGACAAAAAAGATCCTTGCAGGACGGGGAGGAATGACATGACGACCGTAGTGACCGACAATTGCCAACTTTGCCGCTTCACCGATTGCGTAACCGTGTGCCCGGTCGCGTGTTTCCACGGCGACGACGAGATGCTCTACATCGACAACGAGGTGTGCATCGATTGCGGGGCGTGCATCCCGGTGTGCCCGGTTCACGCCATCTTCGAGGAAAGCGAGCTCCCCGACGACAAGCAGCAGTGGATCGAGATCAACGCCCAGAAGGCGCCGGGCCTTCCCGTCATCAGCGATAAACAGGACCCGCTGCCGACGGCCGAGGCGCGCAAGACCGAACTCGGGTTCTAGGCGTCCGGTCGTTCATGCCGCCTCGACCGATGCGGACGGGACGGTGACGGGGGCCGGCGCGCCTTGCACAAGCGCGCGCCCGGCGACGAATCAGGGGGATTGCGATGGCGAAGCTTGGATCTGAGGCCAATCCGCTGCGGGTGGCCGTGGTGGGAAGCGGGCCGAGCGGCTTCTATGCCGCCGAGGCGCTGCTGAAATCGGAACACAAGGCGATCGTGGACATGTACGAGCGCCTGCCGGCGCCCTTCGGCCTGGTGCGCAGCGGCGTGGCGCCCGATCACCCGAAGCTGAAGCAATCGATCCTGGTCTACGACAAGATCGCGCAGCAGCCTGGATTCACCTTCCTCGGCAACGTCACCATCGGCAAGGATCTGACCCCCGAAGAGCTGCGCGCCCATTATCACGCCGTGATCTTCACCTGCGGCGCCGAGACGGACCGCAAGCTCGGCGTGCCCGGCGAAGATCTCCCCGGCAGCCACACGGCGACCGAATTCGTGGGCTGGTACAACGGCCATCCCGATTATCGCGACCGCGTATTCGACTTGTCGTGCGAATCGGCGGTGATCATCGGCCAGGGGAACGTGGCCGCCGACGTGGGGCGCATTCTCGCCAAGACGGTGGACGAGCTGAAAACCACCGATATCGCCCAGCACGCGCTCGACTGCCTGGCGCAAAGCAAGATCCGCGAAATCCATGTCATCGGCCGGCGCGGGCCGGCCCAGGCCAAGTTCACCAGCAAGGAGCTGCGCGAGTTCGGCGAGCTGGCCGACTGCCAGCCCATCGTCGATCCCGCCGATCTCAAGCTCAACCCGGAAAGCCAGGCCGAGCTGGCCGACAAGACCAACATGGGGAGCGCCAGCAACTTCAAGATCTTCGAGTCCTTCGCGGCGCAGCCCGCGTCGTCCAAGAAACGGCGCTGCGTCTTCCATTTTCTGGAGGGTCCGGTCGCGCTCGAGGGGAGCGCGCGCCTCGAGCGCGTGGTGCTGGCCAAGAACCGTCTCGAGGGCCAGCCGTTCCATCAGTCGGCGCGGCCCACGGGCGAAACCGCCAAGCTCGATTGCGGCATCCTGTTCCGGTCCATCGGCTATCGCGGCGTGGCCATGCCGGGCGTGCCGTTCGACGACAAGGCGGGCGTTTTCCGCAATGTCGGCGGACGCATCACCGAGGACGGAAACAAGCCGGTCCCGGGACTCTATGTCGCCGGCTGGATCAAGCGCGGGCCAAGCGGCATCATCGGCACCAACCGCGCTTGCGCCGTCGGCACCGTGGCCGCGTTGTTCGAGGATCTGGCCAAGCTCGATTCGGGCAGCCGGCGCGGGGCGGAGGGCGTTCGCGGCCTGCTCGCCGAGCGCGGCGTACGCGTCATCGGCTACTCCGACTGGCAGAAGATCGACGCCGCCGAAATCAACCGCGGCCAGCCCAAAGGCAAGCCACGGGAGAAGTTCACTCGCGTTGCGGAGATGATTTCGATTCTGGGATAAGGGTTGGGCAGGCGGACCGCGGTACCGGTCCGCCGCTCCCGCCTGCTACCGGATCGCGTGCAGATAGCCGCGCAGAGTCGAGGTCTCGGCCTCCAGCTCCCCGAGCCGGTTCTTCACCACGTCGCCCAGGCTGACGATGCCGAGCAGCGCGTCGCCTTCCACCACCGGCATGTGGCGGACGCGCCGCATGGTCATCCGCTTCATCACGTCCTCGATCCACGTCTCGGGCGTGCACGTCTCGACCTCGGTTTCCATCCGGTCGCCGGCGCGCATTTCCAGGAGCTTGTGGCCGCTGGCGGCGAGCCCGTGGACGATCACCCGTTCCGAGATCATGCCGACGAGCCGTTCCGAGGCGTCGGTGATGACCACGCACCCCACCCGTTCCAGCCACATGGTGCGTAGGATGTCGGCAAGCGGCGTCTCCGGCCGCGCCGTGAAGACGTGGGTTCCCTTCGCCTTCAGGATCTCTGCAACCTGCATCGGCCACTCCTGCTTAGGTCGCCCTTGCCCGCGCCCCACTCAGCCGAGGCACGGAACGTTAACCATAGACCAACGCAGCAGCCTCGTTCGCCGCCACGGCCCGGGCACATAACCGCGAGAAAGTTAGCCCATCCGCGGCCCCCGTGACTAGACCAAATGGCGTCGCAAAAGACCGCGGCCGGAGGCCGCTCCGGTGGACGGATCGGCGCCCACGGCGCTTGCCTTGGGGCCTGTTCTTGGTCAAACTTCACAGTCCGGTTCCGTAACGGAACAACGTGCCTCGCGGGAGAGAGCGGACCGGCCTCATGGGCCGTCCGCCGCCGAAGGAGCAACCGCCCCGGAAACTCTCAGGCGAAAGGACCGCGGGGGACGGGAACTCTGGAAACAGGTGCCGGTGGCGCCTGACCGAAGGGGACGTCCGGGGGCAGCGCCCGGGCGAAGCTCTCAGGTCCTCGAGACAGAGGGGGCGCTTGTTCCGCCGCCGGTGCGGCGGAACGGGCCGTCTTTTGGCAAGGCGCCCGGACAGGCGCCGCCGCGGGGAGCTATTGCACATGAACCACCGGTTGCCATCCACCCGTGAAGCGCGCGCACCGCTCGCCGCCGGCGCGCGCCGGTGCGACGTCGCAGGCCGATACGGTGCCGCCCCCGGGCGGGCCGCCCCGCTTCCCTGGCAAGCCGGGCGGTCAAGGAGAGGGACATGACGCTGACGGAACTCATCCATCTTCTGGAAGGAGCGCCCAGCGGCGACCCGTCTTTGGATTTCTGGGTGTGGTGGTGGGGAAAACAATCGGACCCGCGGCGCGGGCCGGAGCCGCCCGACGAGTTCGCCCATGTGCGCATCCAGCAGGCGTCGGTTCCCCAGTATTCCAGCAGCATCGACATCGCGGCCACCTTGGTCCCCGACGGCTACCATTGGCGAATCGAGTCCCACCAGGGGCACTTCGTGGCCTGTGTGGCCCCGCCCATCGACGATCTCGATAACCGCTCCACCGAGGCCAAGACGCCGGCGGCCGCCCTGTGCGCGGCGGCGCTCCGATGCCGGCTCTCGTTCGTCAACGACGTGATGCGGGGCCGGCACTAGGACTCCGGAAGACCGAAGCCCGTTGCGACGGCCGTGCGGCCGGGCCGCGTATGCCCCGGCCCGGCGGCGCCGATCGAGGACTTGCGCACCTGGACCTCCCTCTTCTGTATCCTCGGCATCGGCCTCGCCACCCGTTTGCGCGCACTCTCGGGCGGACAACGATCCGCGGCTGAACGAGACCAGACCACGGGAACAGGCGTGCCCTTGCTTTGGATCAATGCGGAACGGCGGGGCAGGGGCCGAGTCTTGAATGCATGAGGACCGAATCGATGCCGTCGGCCACGGACCAGGGCGGGGACAGGGGCGCGCGGGGCTGGGAACACTTTCCCCATGGGGCCGACGTCGGCGTCAGGGGGTTCGGTCCGAGCCTCGAGGCCGCGTTCGAGGAGGCGGCGGTGGCGCTCACCGCGGCGCTGACCGACCCGGCCGCGGTCGAAGCCCGCGAGGCCGTCGCGGTTTCATGCGAGGCGCCGGACGACGAGTTGCTGCTGGTCGAATGGCTGAATGCCCTGGTGTACGAAATGGCGACGCGTGGGATGCTGTTCGGCCGCTTCAAGGTCACTCTTGCCGGCGGGCGGCTCGCGGGCCAGGCCTGGGGTGAAAGGCTCGACGTCGCCCGCCATCAGCCGGCGGCCGAGGTCAAGGGCGCGACCTATACCGCGCTCAAAGTGGCGCGGCGGGACGACGGCACCTGGATCGCCCAGTGTGTCGTCGATGTATGACGTGTGTCGTCGATGTATGACGTGCGTCGTCGACGTATGACGTGTGTCGTCGACGTATGACGCAACGAATCGGGTAGAGTCGCCGCTCGCGGCGGGGTGTGGAAATGGATCTGGGTTTGTTCCAAAAGGCCGGGGAGTTCGAGTTCCGGATCGCTCCGGTGGGCGCGATGCGGGTCCCGGCCGTGATCTACGCCGACGAGGGGCTGATCCGCGACATGGATGAGAAAGTGTACGAGCAGGTGACGAACGTCGCCATGCTTCCCGGCATCGTCAAGGCCGCCTATGCGATGCCCGACGCCCATTGGGGCTATGGGTTTCCGATCGGCGGCGTGGCCGCGTTCGACGCCGACCGGGGCGGCGTGGTGTCGGCCGGCGGCGTCGGGTTCGACATTTCGTGCGGCGTGCGCGCCATGCTCACGGGGCTGCGGCGCGAAGACATCGAGCCGGTCAAGGCCGCGTTGGCGGATGCCCTGTTCGCCTCCGTCCCGGTCGGGCTGGGCAGCACCGGCAACATCCGCCTCGACGAGCGCGAGATGCAGGCCATGCTGGAGGGCGGCGCCGTGTGGGCGCTGGCCAGGGGCTACGGCGAGCCCGCCGATCTTGAGCGGATCGAGGAGCACGGCCAAATGCCGGGCGCCCTTCCCGACCGCGTCTCGGACAAGGCCAAGAAGCGCCAGCGCGACGAGATGGGGACTCTGGGATCGGGGAACCACTACCTCGAGGTCCAGGAAGTGGTCGCGGTCTACGATCGCGCCGCCGCCACCGCCTTCGGGCTTTCGCAGGGCGACGTGGCGGTGAGCATCCACTGCGGCTCGCGCGGCATGGGCCACCAGATCGGCACCGAATATCTGCGCGACATGGCGGTCGCCGCCAAGGAGTTCGGGATCGCGTTGCCCGACCGTGAGCTCGCCTGTGCGCCGATCAAGTCCCAGATCGGGCAGGGATATCTGGGCGCGATGCGCGCGGCGATCAATTGCGCGCTTGCCAACCGTCAGATCATCGGGCATCTGACGCGCGAAGTCTTCGCGCGCTTCTTCCCGCGGGCGCATCTGAGCCTCCTGTTCGACGTCTCGCACAACACCTGCAAGGAGGAGGAGCATGACGTGGACGACGTGCGCCGCCGCCTCTACGTCCACCGCAAGGGCGCGACCCGCGCTTTCGGTCCCGGACATCCCGACCTGCCGGAGGCGCTGCGCGAGATCGGCCAACCGGTGCTGATCGGCGGCAGCATGGGCACCTCGTCATACGTTCTCGTCGGCACGCGTGAGAGCGAGCAGCGCGCCTTCAGCTCGGCGTGCCACGGCGCCGGCCGGGCCATGAGCCGTCACGCGGCCTTGAAACGCTGGCGTGGCCGCCAGGTCGCCGACGATCTCGCCGAGCAGGGCATCCTGATCCGTTGCCCGTCGCCGCGCGGAGTGGCCGAAGAGGCGCCCGGCGCCTATAAGGACGTGGGCGCGGTCGTGGACGTGGCCCATGCCGCCGGGCTGGCGCGCAAAGTGGCACGGCTCAATCCGCTCGTGTGCATCAAAGGATGAACCAAGGAAGACCAACCGGAGTCGAAAACCATGCAATTGCCGCTGCAGATCAACTTCAAGAACGTGGACCCCTCGCCGACCGTCGAAGCAAAGGTCCGTGAAAAGGTCGCCAAGCTCGAAGGCTTCTACGACCGGATCATGGGCTGCCGCGTCGTCATCGAAGCGCCGCACCAGCGCGGCCATAAGGGCAAGCTCTATCAGGTCACGATCGACATCACGGTTCCCGGCGGCGAGATCGTCGTCAACCGCGAGAAACGGAAGAGCCACGCCCACGAGGACATCTATGTCGCCCTGCGCGACGCCTTCAACGCGGCCGGCCGCCAGCTCGAGGACCACGCGCGGCGCGTGCGCCAGGAAGTGAAGGCCCACGAGGCCCCGTTGCACGGCAAGGTGCTGAGGCTGTTCCCCTACGAGGGATACGGCTTCATCGCCGCCTCCGACGGCCGCGAGATCTATTTCCACCGCAACAGCGTGGTCGAAGGAACGTTCGAGGAGCTTGAGGCCGGATCGGAGGTCCGGCTGGTGGTGGCGGAGAAGGAAGGCGAGCAGGGGCCGCAGGCCTCGACCGTCAAGCCCGTGGGCAAGCATCATCCCACCGGCTGACGGCGCGGGTCGGTCGATGGAGCTGTCCATCCGCCAGGTCGCCGCCGTCGCTCCCGACGCGCTGGACGCCGAGATCGTCGAGCGCAAGGGCAAAGGCCATCCCGACAGCATCTGCGACGCGCTGTGCGAGGCGGTCAGCGGCGCGCTCTGCCGCTACTACGTCGAGCACTTCGGCTTCGTCCTCCATCACAACGTGGACAAGGCGCTGTTGTGGGGCGGTTCGGCGGAGCCGGCGTTCGGCGGCGGCACGGTGACGAAGCCGATCGAGATCTTCATCGCCGGGCGCGCCGCCTTCGAATATGGCGGGACCGCCGTGCCGGTGGACGAGATCGCGGTCGAAACCGCCGGCGCCTGGCTGCGGGCGAACATGCACGCGCTCGACCCCGACCGCCACGTCAAGATCCATCCGCTGATCAGGCCGGGCTCGAAGGATCTGGTGGAGCTGTTCCTGCGTCAGCAAAAGGTGGGCGCGGTGCTGGCCAACGACACCTCGTGCGGTACCGGGTTCGCGCCGTTGAGCGAGACTGAGGCCGCCGTGCTGGAGATCGAGCGCCACCTGAACGCGCCCGACGTGCGCCGCGCCCATCCGGAGATCGGCGAGGACATCAAGGTGATGGGCGTGCGCCGCGGCGGCAAGCTGCGCATCACCATCGCCTGCGCCCTGGTGGGACGATTCCTTTCCGGCCCCGATACCTACTTCGCCGCCAAGGAACGCATCGCGGGACTCGCCCGCGACGTGGCCAAGCGATTCACCGAGCGCGAGGTGTCGGTCGAAGTCAATACCGCCGATGCGCCCGATGGCAGCAGCCTTTACGTGACCGTGACCGGCACCTCGGCCGAGGCGGGCGATGACGGCGAGGCGGGGCGCGGCAACCGCGCCAACGGCCTGATCACCCCCTACCGCCCGATGACGATGGAATCGATCGCCGGCAAGAACCCCATCAGCCACGTGGGCAAGCTCTATAATCTCACCGCCGGCCTCATCAGCGCGCAAATCGCCGACGGCGTGACCGGCGTGGAGGGAGTCCATTGCGTCCTGGTGAGCCAGATCGGCCACCCGATCAAGGAGCCGCAGATCGTGGACATCGCCTTGTTCGCCAAGCCGGGCACGGCGGACAAGGCGCGAGGCGACATCCGCGCCATCGTCGGCCGGGAGCTCGATGCCCTGGACGGCCTGTGGCGCGACGTGCTTGCGGGCGCGGTGCAGATCGACGGATGGCCGTTCCGGGCCGCGTGAGCAAGACGCCTCAGCCTTCGGGCGGAGTGGCGATCAGCCCCTCGCGCATCAACGCTTCGGTCGCCGCCCGCGCGCCCTGGATCCGCGTGCGCGCACCCTCCAGGAGGGCGGCTTCCGCAATGGACCGCCCGGCCAGACCCTCTTCCTGCGCCCGCATGCCGGCCGCGGCCGCGACGTGGGCGGCGACCTCCCATTCGTCCATGCGCGGCAGGATGGCGTTCTCCGTGAGGCCCCTGCGCTCGGCATATTGGGCCAGCGCGTGGGCCGCGGCGGCGGCCATGGTGTCGGTGATGGTGCGCGCCCGCACGTCGAGCACGCCGCGGAAGAGCCCGGGAAAGACCAGCGAGTTGTTGAGCTGGTTGGGAAAATCGCTGCGCCCGGTGGCGACCACGCGGGCGCCCGCCGCTCGCGCCTCGTCGGGCCAGATCTCGGGGACGGGATTGGCGCAGGCGAAGACGATGGCGTCGTTAGCCATGGCCGCGATCCAGTCCGGCTCGATCACGCCGGGGCCCGAGCGCGAGAACGCGATGCAGACATCGGCGCCGCGAAGCGCGGCCTCGATGCCGCCCTGGATTCGATCGCGATTCGACTCGGTGCAGATCTTCCACTTCTCGGGGAAGGCTTCGCGCGCCGCCGAAAGATCGGAGCGGCCGGCGTGCAGAGTCCCCTTGCTGTCGCAGGCGACGATGGCCGCGGGATCGACGCCGGCCGACGTGAGCAGCCGGTAGGTGGCCACGTTGGCCGCACCCACGCCCACCAGCGCGATCCTGACGTCGCCGAAAGTCTTTCCCACCACCTTGAGGGCGTTGATCAGCCCGGCCAGCGCCGCCGTGGCCGATCCCTGCTGGTCGTCGTGCCAGACCGGAATGCCGGTCGCGGCGCGCAGCGATTCGAGGACGCGGAAGCATTTCGGCTGCGCGATGTCCTCGAGATTGATGCCGCCGAAGGAAGGGGCAAGGGCGGCCGCCGTCCGCACGATGTCGTCGGGCGTTTTCGCGGCGATGCAAAGGGCCACGGCGTCGACGCCGCCCAGATACTTGAACAGCAGTGCCTTGCCTTCCATCACCGGAAGACCGGCTTCGGGCCCGATGTCGCCGAGCCCCAGAACCCGCGAGCCGTCGGAGATCACGGCGACGAGATTGCCCTTGTTGGTGTGGTCGTAGACCGATGCCGGGTCGGCCGCGATCGCCCGGCACGGCGCCGCCACCCCCGGCGTGTACCAGATGGCGAAGTCCCCGGGCCCGCGGATCGGGCATTTCGGCATCACCTGGACCTTGCCGCGATAGAAGGAATGGAGGCGCAATGCCTGCGCCGACGGATCGTCGGCCTTGTGCGCGGCCGGTCCTCGCTCCCCCATGATGCTGCCCTCCCCGGGTGTCATTCCCCGATTCCACCGCAGTCGGGCCGGAAATGCCATAGCCCTCGACGAAGCCGCGCCCCATCGTCGGCCCGCCGCCGGCCGCCGCCGTTCCACAACGCCGCGCGGCGTCTCCCGCCAAAGAAGAAAAAGGGGTTGGCCGTGGGCCAACCCCTTTGCGGTCGTTTGGGCCGATCCGGCACGCCCCACGCAGGCGAGACGGCGCGCGCCGAGCGGCCCATGGAAAGCTACTCGCTGGGCGCTCCGTCTTTGGGCGCTTCCTCTTTGGTCCCTTCGTCCATGGCCTTGCCCGCGTCCTCGCCGGCCTTTTCCGTGGCCTCGCCGGCCTTCTGGCCCGCTTCCTCCATCGCCTTGCCGGCGTCCTGGGCGGCGCCTTTCACGGCCTCCCCCATGCTTTCCTCGCTCGGCTTCTCGGCGCTTTCCTCCTTCTTGCCGCAGGCGGAAAGCGAAAGCCCCGCCGCCAAGATCATCGCCAGAGCCGATAGCCCCCAACTGCGCGAAACCCCAATCATGTGTCAGATCCTCCGTTGCCGCGCTCGATACGTCGAAACGCGGTAGTTTAGCACGCCGTAACTTACGGTTCGGTTGTGCCGTTCGGTTGTGGGTATCGTACCCTGCCAACCCGGCGGCGGGCCATCGCGGCCCGGCGCAATCCTAGCCGGAGATTATTTGTGAATCCAGGTGCCCGATTCGGTCAGGAACCAGGTACCGGCGGGGGCGTTCTGCATCACCTCGGCGGCGTAGACCTTTCCCACCTGATCGGCGGGAACCCCCTGTTCGCCCGCACGCTTTTCATAGATGGAGCGGCGTTTGGCGTTCACGGCATCGACCGTCGCCTTGACGGAGGCATCCGCCGAAGCGCCGCGGACCATCACGTATCCGTCGAATCTTTCGGCCACGACGCCTTTCGCGCGCAGGGCATCGAGCGAATCGGCGGCCATCGCGGCCAAGGCCGACACGGCCACGATCACGGCGGCGGCGATGACAAAGACGCGGGAGCGGCGCATGGTTTTCCTCATGGGGGATTTGCGGATGGGATGGGGCATCAGAAAATGTCCGGATTCTTGGTGATGTCTTCCTTGGCCTTCTCTTCGATCTTGAGCCGCACGTCCGCCTCGAGCTTGACGTTGAGGTTGATGGTGATGGGCTTTTCGGGCGCCTCGACCCTGACCGTGGGCTGGCACGCTCCGAGCAGCAAAGCCGCGAGCACGCACAATGCCGGCGACAGGCACTTGGGTCTTGATCGTGGCACCTCATCCTCCGCACGTGAGCCGGCGATGCGAACCGTGCCGCTTCCATGAACGCGAAGAGCGACGGGTTGCGCCGAGTATAGGGGGAAATTCGCGCTTCCGCCAACCGCGATCGAGTCCAACCCCCGGTTCAGTGGCGAAGCTCGAGCGCGCGCCGGACGAACCGCCCCGATACCCGATACGCCTCCAGCAGCGCCGAAAGCAGTTTCTCGACGTTTCCGGTCACGTTGATGTTGAATTCGAATAGATGGCCCTCCATCACGGCCGGATTGCGCCCCAACAGGTGCAGCGTCATGCGCGCATCGCCGGTCGGCGACTTTTCGATCTCGACGGCGAGCTCCGTGTAATGAAAGTCCTCGAGCGCGCGCAGCATCAGTTGTGCCGATTCGCCTCCCGCCTCGAGCACGCGCGCCGCCCGGTCGGAGCGGAAATGGATGACGCCCGGCGTCTTGGCCGCGAACCGTCCGGCCGCGACCGCGATCCCTTGCGCCCCCATTTCGATCGGGACTTTGCCGTCGAGCCGGCCGGTGCCGCTCAACCCCTCGACGCCAAGCGCCTGGAGCATCCGTTCGAGGTCGAGCTCCGCCGCCTCGATCGTCACCGCCTGCGCCGACGATTTGGGGTCGAAGACGGCGTCCCTCACCAGGAGGCGCCCGCCCGCGAATCCGACCGCGGCGTTCTCGATCCGCAGCCTTGCCTCGAGCCCGTTCGCCGGCTCGACGCGGAACCGGATCGTAATGTCGTCGATCGGCACGCCGGCGTCGATGCGCTTGACGGTGATCGTCTGGCCGGGCGGCGTCGCCGGCGGAAGGATGCGGTCGAACCGAATCGTGCCTTGCAGTCCCTCGACCGCCGCCGCGTCGCTCGAAAAGGTCAGGTTCGAAATCGACACCGTTCCCTCGCCCGCAGGCTCGGGCCCGCCCCAGGCCAATCGCACGTCCGCGCCGACGGTGCCGTGCACGCCGGTCAGCGGCGCCAGCGCCGGCACCAGGGCGGCCGGCTGCAGCGCGCCGGGATCGAAGGTGAGGGGAGGCAGGCGAAGCTCCGCTGCGCCGCGCCCCGAGCCGGAATCGTGGCGGCCGGACAGCGTCACGCGCACCGCGCCGGAAGAATCCAGGGCATCGGCCGAAAACGCGAATGCGTCGTCCTTCGGCGCGAGCCGGCCCTGGAGCCGAAGCGGCGCGAACAGGGGCGGCTGGCGTGAGGACACGATTTTTGCGATCCCGAAGGTGCCGGGCGCCGCAAGGCCGCCGGCGCGAAACGGCAGCGACGCCTGCGGTCGTTCGGCCGTAACGCCGAAGCCTTCGAGTTCGGCGCTCCGGGCCGAAAGCCGCGCCAGGCCGCGGTAGGGAGTCGCCGCCGCCGACCCGGTGATGACGGCCTCCATGGTCTGGAACGTCACCGGAAGGCGCGTGCCGCCGGGCAGCATCAGCGTTCCCGCGACTTTCTCCGCGTTCGCCTTGACCGCGTGGGTGAACGTCGGCGCGCCGGGTGTGGAGAAATCGACGCCGATGAGCGGCTCATCCGTGGCGCCAAGCACGGCCGAAAGCGGTCCCGCCGCAATCTTGTCGGAAAACGCGAATCGCTTCGCCTCGGCCCGCCCCTTGTCGGAAAACAGGAGCGCGAGACGTCGCCCGCGAAATTCGATGCGGAGCGGCAGCGAGAGGCTGCCTTTTTCGCCGTGGAAGGGGCCGACGTCGAATTTCGGGGATGCGATCGTCACGTTGGCGCCGCCGCCGGCCGCCGATGGCGTCCCCGAAACGTGCCCGTCGAGCGCCACCCGTTCGATCCGCGCCATGGGCAGGTCGAGCCGGGCGGCGGATACGGCGGCCTTCTGGACGTCGAAGCCGATGACTTGGCCCTTTTGGTCGAGCCGGAAACCGCCTGCGAGGGTGGCGGATGCCTGGGCGCCGCGCGGCCCCGTGGCCCGGGCCGACGCACTGCCCTCAACGGCGAACCCGTCCGCCGTACGCCGAGCCGTGAGACGGAAGGGGCTCGGTCCCGCCTGGTCCACCGTGAGCGTCAAGGGCCCGGCGGCGCCCTGGGGCAGAATCCGGGCCAGGTTCGCGGGAAACGACAGGCGGCGAACGGCGAACACCGCATCGGCGGGAAGCGTCGCCGATGCCTGTCCACTGTGCACCGAAACCTTGGCCTGCACGTTCGCGTCGAGACCCGAAAGGGCGTCGGGCACGCCCACATCCTTGGCGTCGAGCCGCGCCATTCCCTCGAACGCGGCCGCATCGAGGTACGAGAGTGCCTCGCCGGATTTCTCGCCCGCCGGAAGGTCGAGCCGTCCTTCGCCGCTCATCGTGACGGTGACGGTCCCCGAATCGGGCGCCGGCACGCGGTCAAACGGCCATAACGCCCGCGCCGCCGCATCGTATCTTCCTTCGAACGCCAGCTTGGCCTTGGGCGCGGCCGTCAGGTCCGTCGCTTCGGCGGTGAGATGCGCCGCGAGCGCGCCTTGCGGATCGCCGATCGAGGCGTCGAGACTGGCGCGGCCGCTCCCATAGGACAGCCTAAGCGCGCCGCCGCCCAGATCCTTGCCGTCCGCCGCCAGGCGGGCGAGCCTGATGTCGGCCTCGGCCGATGCGGTTCCCTCTTGCAGGGAAAACGCAATCGTCCCCGTCAAGCCGCCGATCTCGGCCCGGGGGACGGAGAGCGCGCCCCGCGCGATCGCGAAACGCGCCGAGGCTCGTTGCGGGCCGAGCGTGGCGCTGACGACGCCCGCGGCGGTTCCGAGCGCGCTTTCGATTTCGGTGTCGAATCGGGCGGCGAGCGTCCCGTCCAACTCGGGCGTGAGGGTCCCGTCGAGGCGCGCCGTCAATGCGCCCGTCGGCGCGCGAATCTGCGCCACCGCGCGGCGCACCGTGATCGGGGGCAACGGTAGGGATGGCGCGGCGCCGCCTTCCCTGGGCCGGCGCACCAGCGGATCGAGATCGCCCAGCGAGACCCCGCCGGCGCCGGCATCGGCCACCGCGCGCAGGTCGTCGATCTCGACTCCTTGAAGTCGCCCCGCCAGCACTCCGGGGAGTTCGTAGCGGACCACGATCCGCGAGGCCGACAACCGGTCCTCACGGCCCAAGGCGACGTTCGTCAGCGCGATTTCGCTCCGCCCTACCGACGCGACGGTCAAGGCGGCATCGGGCGCCCCCGCGTACCGCAGCGCGCCGTGCAAGGCCAAGGATACGATCTCGGTGCGGAACGAAACCGCCGCCGCGAGCGCAGCGGCAAGGATGATAAGAACAGCGGCCGCCGCTTTCACCGCCCGGCCGCGCTTGCGGGGCGGTTCGCCTCGCGGGCC
>JBAVNO010000268.1:0-2731 GCA_049691095.1 Alphaproteobacteria bacterium
GACGGCGTCCGTGTTGCGCCGCATGTAGCTGTCGGGGGAAACCTTGATTCGTGCCATCACATCCTGAACCAAGGCCACCGTGCCCTTGCTCGCCAGTCTTATCCACAAGTCTCGGTCTTCGCCCACGCGCAGACTGCTGTCGAACGGGTGGTCGCCCAAGTCTTTTCTTCGCGCAATGGCGCACGGCGTGGCGATGTAGCAGTTCCAAAGCAGAATTTTCCAGCCGTCCGGCAAGAAGGATGGCAGATTCGTGAAGAGCGGCTCGATGAATTCTCCTCTGTCATCGATCAGGTCCGCCTGGCAGCCGCACAAGGTGACGCCGGGGTTCTCGTCCATGATGCGCACCTGGCTGGCGAGCTTGCCGGGAAGCCATTGGTCGTCAGAGTCGAGAAAGGCGACATATTCGCCCCGGGCCAGGGAGACACCCATGTTCCGGGCTGCCGAAGGCCCGGCGTTCACCGGCAGCCGCACCACCGTGTGCGCGAGACGGTTTCTCCCAAGTATGTCCCGCGCTCGCGCTGCCGTTTCGTCGGTGCTGGCGTCGTCGACGACGATGACCTCGAAATCTGTGAACGTCTGGCGGGCTACGTAGCCGATGGCATTTTCGATATCATCCGCGGCGTTGAACGCCGGAATGATCACGCTCACCTTTGGGCACATGCCGTCAGTTTCTTCTCAGTTATTCTTCGATTCCTGCAATACAGATGCGGAGCCGCGCTTCGCGGTGGCATCGGGGAAGGCAATGGCCCCGTGCGCATGCGTTCATCCGGCCACGCTGCGGCCCGTGCGCCAAAACGTCTCCGTTGGAAGCCGTGCTGCAAGAACAAACGTCGATATTGCACGCTTCATGTCTCGGAGGTCATAAATTCTGGGCCAACAGCTGAAACATTACCATATTACGGGCTCGCGTGCTGGATCAGAAGATGGTCGCTCCGCCGTCATGGGCGCAGCAAGGCCGGCACCGTCGACGCCGGTTTCCGCGGGCCGAAAAACCGGTCGTCAGGCCCGATGCGAGATGATAAAAGCGCGCGGCCATCCAGTGCTCGATCGGGTCTGGCTTACAATGTGTCCTGCAACCCGTCGCGGCCTCGCGCGTCGACTCGCTTTTTGGCCCGTCTTGTGATGCCGGCAAGCGGAGGGGGAGCGCATCGCCGGGGTGTGAAATGACGCACGTAATGATCAGCGGCTGGTACGGCCACGCAAACTCCGGCGACGAAGCCATCCTGACGGTCTTGTTGGATGAATTGAACAGGGACGCCGCAATCGACTGTTATGTTCTGAGCAGCGTCCCGGGCGAGATCGACCGCCTCTATGCGGATATGCGCGCAACCGGCGTGCGGCACTGGGAGTATTGCGGTCTGCGCGGGTTGGAAAACCTGTTGCGCGGCCGTCTCTGGCGCCAGACCGGGCTCCTGCGTAAAAGCCGCCTCTTCATTTTCGGCGGCGGCAGCCTTTTGCGCGACAACAATACCTATCGCACGCTGTTTCGCAACCTCGATGAAATCTTTCTCGCTCGGCTAGTCGGCGTTCCGGTTTTTTTCTATGCGCTGGGCGTCGGACCATTCCGGTCCCGGTTCGGCAAGAAACTGATCGGTCTGGCTTCGCGCTGCGCCACGGTGATCACGGTCAGGGATCAGCACAGCGCCGACCGCCTAGTGCAGCTTGGAATTCCGCCCGAGAAGATCACCGTCGTCAGCGATCCGGCGTTCCTTCTCGCCGATACGGATCCTGCGGAATGCGCGAAGACCGCCGGACTGTCGGGATTTCTGGCGCAAAATCCGAAGACGCTCTTCGTCTATCCGACTGTGAGTTTGATCGACCCGTCGCTCGCTACCCATGACAACGAGCATCTGGCCCGCATCGCCGGCGCCCTGACCCAGCTGTGCCGGACTGACGGTTACGCCGTCGTATTCGTGCCGCTAACCATAGGGGGCGGCGTCGACGACATCGACATCAGCCGGCGCATCCGCAATCTGATGGCCGTGGGAAGCCGCACATTCATCGTGGAGCAGACAATGTTGCCGCGGCAGGTCCGAGGCCTGACACGGCTGGCTACGGTGAACCTCACGGTGCGATTGCACGCAATGATCTATGCGGTTTCCTGCGGGCTGCCCTGCGTGCCGGTCAACTACGAGCCCAAGGTGCCCGCCAACGCCCTGCAGTTCGGTCTTCAGGATTATGTGGTCGAACTCGACGCCGAGCTGGAGGGAAACATCATCGAAAACGTCCGCCGTTTGGCGACGAGATTACCGCAGGAACGCACTCGGCTCGCCGGTTTGGTCCCCGCCCTCGAACGCAATGCGCAGGAAACATTCGTGCTGCTGAAACGGCTCCTGGGAGAAACCCGTCCGTAGCGGCACGACAGCCGCTGGCGCGCTCCCGGGACCTGGCCGTCCTTGGCAGGAGGGGGCGCCGGCCGTGTCAGGCATCGCCCCGCGCGGCGGGGGCGGGCCCGCGGCGGATCCATTTCAGCACCACATTGAGCAGGTCGTGCTCGAGCGTGGCGGGACGTCCGGCGAAGTGCCAGAGACCGAGGAGTGTCGCGATGAAGGTAAAGGCGCCTGCGCCGACGCTGAGGCCAAGCCGGACCACCGGATACGCGGGCGAAACGATCTGAACCAGCGCCACCACCGCGCACATCATGAGCGCCGCCCCGACGGGACGGAGCAGGCTCTTCCAGATGGTGGTCGCCGGAATGCCCACGAGCCCGACGCAGGCGGCGGTGGTGATC
>JBAVNO010000269.1:0-15434 GCA_049691095.1 Alphaproteobacteria bacterium
GCGGTGACGTCCACGGCCACGCCGCCGACCGAAAACATGTCGCGCGGCGCGGCGGCGGCGCCCTTGAAGGCCGCGATTCCGGCCACCAGCGCCAGCGCCGCCAGCAGCAGCAGGCCCCGCCGCGGCCGCAACCAACCGGGCCCGGAAAAATCGCGTCCCGAACGATCGCGACCGGAAAAATCGCGCCCAGAAAAACCACAGCCCGCTGGGCGTTTGTGGACCATTGCGAAGCGTCCCGAATGGTGTAACTTCGATGCCGAACTGCCTTATACTTTATCCTTTCAGGGGAAGCCACAATGGGCCGCACCTACAAGGCCGCGGGGGTGGACATCGACGCCGGCGCGGCGCTGGTGGAGGCGATCAGACCCCTGGCGCGCGCCACGGCGCGGCCCGGCGTGATGGGCGGACTGGGTGGCTTCGGCGCGTTCTTCGATCCGGCGGCGGCGGGTTACCGCGACCCGGTGTTGGTGTCGTCGACCGACGGCGTCGGCACCAAGCTGAAACTCGCGAGCGCGGTCGGAAAGCACGACACGGTCGGAATCGACCTGGTCGCCATGTGCGTCAACGACCTCGTCGTGCAGGGCGCCGAGCCGCTGTTCTTTCTCGACTATTTCGCCAGCGGGCGTCTCGACCTCGACACCGCGCGCGCGGTGCTGGCGGGAATTGCCGCGGGCTGCGTCGAGGCCGGTTGCGCGCTGGTGGGCGGCGAGACCGCGGAGATGCCGGGCATGTACGCGGCCGGCGATTACGACCTGGCGGGATTCGCGGTCGGCGCGGTCGAGCGCGACCGCATGATCACCGGCGCCGACGTGGCCGCGGGCGACGTCGTGTTCGGGCTGGCGTCGAGCGGAGTTCACTCCAACGGATTCTCGCTGGTGAGAAAGGTGGTGGCCGACGAGGGCCTCGATCTCTCGGGTCCGGCGCCGTTTGCCGACGAACTTCCGCTGGGCCGGGCGCTTCTTCGACCCACCCGCATCTATGTGAAGAGCTGCCTCGCCGCCATTCGCGGCGGCGGCGTCAAGGCGCTCGCGCATATCACCGGCGGCGGGCTGCTCGAGAACATCCCGCGCGTCGTCCCCGACCGCCTTGCGGCGCATCTGGACGCGCGGGCGTGGCCGTTTCCCCCGGTGTTCCGGTGGCTGAAGAAGAGCGGCGGCGTCGCCGGCGATGAGCTGGCGCGCACCTTCAACTGCGGCATCGGGATGGCCGTGATCGCGGCCGCGCACGACGCCGGCCGCGTCGAGGCGGCGCTTCGCGCGGCGGGCGAGACCGTATTCCGGTTGGGCAAGGTCGCCGCACGAACGCCCGGCGCCCCGGGCGTCACCATCGAAGGAACCGCCGAGACATGGAGCGATTGAAGGTCGGGGTTCTGATCTCCGGCAGGGGAAGCAACCTGCAGGCACTGATCGCCGCCTGCGCAAAACTCGGTTACCCCGCCGAGCTGGCGCTGGTCGTTTCCAACGTCCCCGGCGCGGCCGGGCTCGCCCACGCCCGGTCCGCCGGCATCCCGTCGCAGGTGGTCGATCACCGGAGCTTCGCCACACGCATCGAATTCGAGGCCGAGCTCGACCGCGTGTTCACCAAGGCCGCTGTCCGTCTGGTGTGCCTGGCCGGGTTCATGCGGCTTCTCAACGATCCGTTCGTCACCACCTGGCGCGACCGAATGATCAATATCCACCCTTCGCTGCTGCCGGCGTTCCCCGGCCTCAACACCCACGAAAGGGTGCTTCAGTCCGGGGTGCGGTTCTCGGGCGCCACCGTGCATTTCCTGCGCCCGCAGATGGATATCGGGCCGATCATCGTGCAGGCGGCGGTCCCGGTGCTGCCCGACGACGACGCCGCCAGCCTGGCGGAACGGGTGCTGGGGGCGGAGCACCGGATTTATCCCCTCGCTGTCCGGTTCATCGCCGAAAACCGGGTGCGGGTGCATGGCGACGTGGTCCTGATCGATGGCGCCAAGGCGCCGACCGGGGTGGTGCTGAATCCGACCGAATCGGGCTGAGGGGCCGCGAGTCCCTCTTTTCCGGGGCTTTGGTCTGCGCTATACGTCGAACCCGGCTTCACGGTCAGCGGACCGTGACCGGTGCGCCCAGGGGGATCGGGGTCGCGAGGCGACGCCCAAGGACACGAAAAAGGGGGGACAAAATGGCGGCAAACAGCGAACTCGAGCGGCATCGTCAGGATTGGCACGGTTTCGTCCGGCTGATGGGCTACACCATCGCCAGCATCGTGGTGCTGCTGATCCTGATGGCGACGTTCCTGGTCTAACCCTCCCCAAGAGGGCCCGCCCCGGGCCCTTCCCAAAAGCCCTCCCGCTGTTCCGCCCCCCTCTCCGGGGGACGCGTGCGCCGCCCTTGGGGCCGCCGCGGCGCGGAATACCAATTCTTAATGGTTGTCGTCTATCCAGTAACACTACTGGAAGTTGCAGGCCCACCCGCGCCCGATCTTCCGGAAGACCATGGTGTGTGGGTCGCGCCGGCGGTGCCAGCCGTCCCGCGCCCCCCTGTCGTCGGCCGGACGGGCGCCGGAGGGTGTGCGAATCGGAGGACAGCCATGTCACGCCCCTTGGTCACGCCGACGAGGCGGGAGAGATTCTTCGAGCCCGATGAAATCATCGTCAGCAAGACGGATCCCAAAGGCGTCATCACCTATGCCAACAGCGTGTTCCTGCGCATAGCGGGCTACACCGAAGACGAGATTCTTGGCCAGTCCCACAACATCGTGCGCCATCCGGACATGCCGCGCTGCGTGTTCAAGCTGCTTTGGGACACCATCGCGGCCGGAAAGGAAATCTTCGCCTATGTCCTCAACATGGCCAAGAACGGCGACCATTACTGGGTGTTTGCCCATGTCACGCCCACCTTCGACGCCGAACATCACATCATCGGCTACCACTCGAACCGGCGCGTGCCCGAGGCGGGTCCGAAACAGGCGTGCACCGACCTCTACCAGCTGCTCCTGGCCGAGGAAAAGAAGCACTCCAGCCCCAAGGACGGGATCGAGGCCTCCCTGGCGATGATGACTGCGCTGCTCAAGGACAAGGGGATCGGATATGACGAGTTTGTCTTCTCGCTTTGATCCGTTGGCGGCGGGCTTCGCCAGCGCGCTGGCTGCGCGCTTCGGCGACGTGTCGTCGCTGCGGGCGGCCTCGCTGCTCGCCCGGGCCGTGGTGGGGGCCGGCGCCCTCGCATTCGCGGTCATGATCTTCACCGGCCACGCCACGCTCATCGGAGCGGTGGCCGTGGCCCTTCTACTGGTCGCGCAAGGGCTGACGGCCCTGTTCCTGCACGAGACCGAGCGGTGTCTGCAACAGGCGGCCAAAGTTTGCGACCGGGCGGCTTTCGGCGACCTGGAGCAGCGCGTTCTCCTCATCCGCGAGCAAGGCGATACCGGCGCCATGCTCCATAATGTCAACCAGCTCCTCGATCTCACCGACGCGTTCGTGCGCGAGGCCGGTGCATCGCTCGCGCATGTGAGCGAGAGCAAGTATTTCCGCCGCATCATCGAGCGCGGCATGCACGGGACGTTTCTCGCCAACGCGAGGGTGATCAACGCCGCCACCGTGGCCATGGGAGGCAAGGTGAGCGGCTTCTCCAAGGTCGCGGACGGGTTCGAGACCTCGGTCAGCGGAATCGTGGAGACGCTCACCACAGCCGCCTCGACGCTGCAGGGCTCGGCCGAGGCCCTTTCGGGAGCCACCGAAACCGTCCACGCCCAGTCGAAACGCGTGACCGCCGCCTCGGAAAGCGCCTCGGAGAACGTGCAGACGGTGGCGAGCGCCGCCGAGCAGCTGACCGCGTCGATCAAGGAGATCATGCACCAGGTCGGCCGCTCCAAGAACGTGGCCCAGAACGTGGCCGACACCGCCGGCAACAGCGAGGCCAGCGTGCGCAGTCTGTCGAACAGCGCCGAGGCGATCGGCAAGGTCGTCAGCCTGATCACCGACATCGCCGAGAAGACCAATCTTCTCGCGCTCAACGCCACCATCGAAGCGGCGCGCGCCGGCGAGGCCGGCAAGGGATTCGCCGTCGTCGCCAGCGAGGTCAAGAGCCTCGCCAATCAGACCGCCAAGGCCACCGGCGAGATCACGGCCCAGATCCAGGCCATCCAGGACGGCACCCGTCAGGCGGTCGGCGCCATCAACAGCATCGCCGCGACGATCCACGAGATGACCGAGATCACCGGCGCCTTGGCGACCACGGTGGAGGCGCAAATGACGGCCACCGAGGAGATCACGCGCAGCGTGACCGAGGCGGCCGCCGGCACGCGGGAGGTGTCGCACAACATGGCCGCGGTCACCGACGCCGCGGCCGAAACGGGCCGATCGGCCGATGCCGTCCTCAAGTCGGCCGCCGGCCTGGCCGGTCAGTCGGGGGCGCTGAAGACCAGCGTAGCGGAATTCCTGAGCGCCGCGGACGCCGCCGTGGGACGCGAGCCCCGCGCCGCAAAGCCGGCCTCGCGCGCACAGCCGCAGCGGCGCGCGGGCTGACGGGCGCGCGCGTCAGCCGACGATTTCCATTTCACTGAAGAAGAACGCGACTTCGCGCGCGGCGGTGTCGGGCGCGTCCGAGCCGTGCACCGAATTGGCCTCGACGGATTCGCCGAACTCCTTGCGGATCGTGCCGTCCGCCGCGTTGGCCGGATTGGTCGCGCCCATGATCTCGCGGTTGCGGGCGACCGCGTTCTCGCCTTCGAGCACCTGAGCCACCACCGGCCCGGAGACCATGAAATTGCACAGGTCGTTGAAGAACGAGCGCTTGGCGTGCACGGCGTAAAACCGTTCGGCTTGCTCGCGGGTGAGCCGCAGGCGCTTCTGCGCCACGATGCGCAATCCCGCCTCTTCGAAACGGGCGTTGATGCGGCCCGTCAGATTGCGTCTGGTCGCATCCGGTTTGATGATCGAGAGTGTGCGTTCGATGGCCATGAGGTTGGAACCCCCTCTCCTTGCGGGCGGCGCGTGTGCCGCTCTTCTTGGTCGTTGCCCCCCTGCCTTGATCAGGCGGCGGCCTTATAGCCGGATCGCGCCCGGCTGGCAACGGACTCGTGCCGCAGGACCGATGCCGCCACTAACTGGCGAGCCCGGCTTTCTCGTCGCCACAATTTGTAGTGCGGGTGACGGCCCTTAATTTGGAGAGCCGCGCGGAACGGCGCGGGAACGCGGCCCCGCCGGAACGGGGCGGATCGGCACCGAGACGCCGGCTTTCGGTGAAATCACTCGCGGCGCTGCCAGCGCCCCGAATCGTCCTGCTGCCAATAGGTGAGCGCGAACCCCGCCTCGCGGTAGGCGCGCCACCGTTCCCGCCCCGCGGCGACCGCTTCGGCGTCGTTGCCGTCGAAGATCTCGAGGCATTTCTCGTAGTCGGCCATCCGCTGCGAGCGCGCGCCGTCGGCGAGCACCAGGACGCTGGCGCGATTCGGATTTTCGTCTCCGGTGGTGAGGAAGATGGGCTGCTCGTGCGGGCGGCCGTCCCGGCTGGTGCCGTGGGCCAGAAACGAATTGGGATCGAAGGTCCAAAGCGCCGTATCGAGAGCGGCCAACCGCTCTTCCGAGCCCACCATCACCACCGCCCGCGCCCCGCTCTGGAGCACCTTTTCGAGCAGCTTGGGAAGCGCCCGTTCGAGGGCCATGCGTTGCAGGTGATAGAAACGGACGTCGGTCATGGCCTTTGGGCCCGTTCGCGGGCGGAGTCGGCCCGGTTCCTGCGGCTTCGAATCGTCACTTGCCTTCGTAATTGTCGCGGACGAAGCGCTCGAGCAGACGCACGCCGAATCCGGTTCCGCCCTTGGGCACCGTCGGCTGATCGTGCTTGCTCCAGGCGACGCCGGCGATGTCGAGATGCGCCCACGGGGTTTCGCCCACGAAGCGTTGCAGGAACTGCGCCGCCGTGATGCTGCCGGCGCCGCGGCTGCCGGTGATGTTCTTCATGTCCGCGATATCGCAGTTGAGCTGCTTGTCGTACGCCTCGGTCAGCGGCAGGCGCCAAAGCCCCTCGCCCACCGATTTGCCGGCGGCGGTCAATTTCTCCGCCAGGTCGTCGTTGTTTGAGAACAGGCCCGCGAATTCATGGCCAAGCGCAACCACGATCGCGCCCGTCAGCGTGGCGAGATCGACCATGGCCTGGGGTTTGAACCGGTCCTGGCAGTACCACAGCGCGTCGGCCAGCACGAGACGCCCCTCGGCGTCGGTGTTCAGGACCTCGATGGTCTGTCCGGACATGGAGGTCACGATGTCGCCGGGACGCTGCGCCGCGCCCGAGGGCATGTTCTCCACCAGACCGATGACGCCGACCGCGTTCACCTCCGCCTTGCGGCCCGCCAGCGCCTTCATCAGCCCGATCACGACCCCGGCCCCGCCCATGTCCCACTTCATGTCTTCCATGCCGGCGGCGGGCTTGATCGAAATCCCGCCGGTATCGAAGGTGACGCCCTTGCCGACGAAGGCGACGGGGTGCCTGTGCTTGGCCTTCGGCGCGCCCTTCCACTGCATCACCACCAGGCGGGGCGGCCGCACGCTTCCCTGCCCCACGCCGAGAAGCGCGCCCATGCCGAGTTTCTGCATCTGCTTGTCGTCGAGCACCTCGACGGCGACGCCGAGCTTGGTGAGCGAGCGCGCCTGTTCGGCCAGCGTCTCGGGGTAGAGGATGTTTGCGGGCTCCGACACCAGGTCGCGGGTGAAGAATACGCCCTCGGCGATGCGGTCGAGATCGGCGAACAGCTTCTTCGCCTTGGCCGCCTCCTTCGCCATCACCGCCAGCGCCGAGAAGGCGGGCTTTTCCTCCTTTTTCTGCTTGGTGCGGTACTTGTCGAAGCGGTAGGCGCGAAGCCGCGCGCCGTAAGCGAGGTTCGCCGCCAGGTCCGGGCGATCGAGCTTCGCGCCCTTGACCGAATCGACCATGACCGTGGCCGATGTCTCCCCGGTCGGGTTCAGATGGGCGACGATCGCGCCGCCCGCGGCCTGCATCTTCAACGCGTCGAGCTTGGCGCCGTTACCGAGACCGATCAGGACCACGCGGGCCAGCGCCGTGCCCGAGGGCGACAGCACCGAGAGAATATCGCCGCTCTTGCCGCGAAACCGGCTCGCGGCGATGGCCCGGCTCAGGGCCTCGCCGGTGCGCTTGTCGAGAGCCGCCGCGGTCTCCGTCAGCTTGTTGCCCTCGAGAACGCCGACGACGACCGTTCCGGAACTGGGCAGGCTGGGCTCTGAAAAGGTGATCTTCATGAGGCTCTCTCGCGATCTCAGGCGTGGTTGGCGAAGCATTCGCACCGGACCGCCGGCGCGCGCATTCGCGCGCCGGGCGGCTGCGCGGGCTACCCGAATTTAGCGATATGCGCGGCAAAGACAAACAATCAGTTTGCCACGCCGCGGCTCGGCGCCTCCAGGCGGCGGTACCGGCGCCGTCAGCGCGGCCCGCGCTCCAGCATGTGGAAGACGCTGTAGGAGGGATAGGAGAAATCGCGCCTCAGGATCGAGAAGCCGGTGTCCCGCAGCATGGCCTCGAAGCGCCGAAGCGAGCGCCCCTTGTATCCGATCTCCCACTTGTGGCCGTAGGGATCGGCCTTGGGGTCGAAGCGGAACTCGCGCAAGGCCCGGAATTTCTTGAACGAGACATGCTGCTTGAACGTGAAGCCGTTGAGATAGGCCCGCAGATAGAGTTGCACGCCCTGATAGGGCACCGAGATCAGCACAAAGGGCGCGCCCGCGGCGTGGAACGCGCGCAGCGCCGCCTCGGCCTGCTCGGGATAGACGTGCTCCAGCGTCGCGCAGCACATGATGCAGTCGAAGCCCGCGAGCCTTTCCGGTTCGATCGCGGTCAGATCCATCGTGATATGGGGGCGCGCGGGGCGCGCGAAGCTGGGCGCGATCCGGTCCAGGGTGGTGACCTCGTAGCCGGCGTTGTCCAGCATCGCGGTCACCAGGCCGTAATAGGGGCCGATCTCGAGCACCTTGTGAATGGGCAGGTCGCGCAGCATCCGGACCTGGAGGAGCTGTTCGTAGATGCGCTTCTCGGAGTAGTAGCGCACCCATTCCCGCTTGCGCTCCTCGCGCCCGATCTCAGCGGCCGGCTTGAATTCGCCTTCCATCGGCGCAACGCCTCCCTCGACCATGGCGTGGCCCGGCACGTGGCCTAGCACGTGGCCTGACGCCTGGGCCCGACCCAAGGCTAACACGAAACGCGAAACGGACGCTCTGGGACGGGCCTGCCCCGGCGGCTGCACGGGATTTTCGGCAAGGAGGGCCGCGGGATCGACCCGCGCCGGCCGGCGATTGCCTGTTCCCGGACCCGGGCCGCGACGTCCGCGACGGAACCGGCGCCACCGCGTTCTTCCGCGCGATCCTGCTGCTCTGCGCCGCCTGCGTCCTCCTCCACGTCGATTACATCCGCCTCGCGTTCGAACGCGACGATTCGATCCTGGGGCGCATGGATAACGAGCAGTACCTTTTGCGCTGCCTCCTGGTACACTCCGCCCTGCGGCGGCCGTTGTTGCCGGTTTATTATTGGCGCGCGAAGGGATATTTTGGCGATCTTCCGGTCTCGGCCGCGGCAAACACGTCGTCCTGGATGACACGGGCGGGCCGCGAGGAGCCGGGGCATCCGGCGGCGCCGAAGGCTGCGAATCGGACGCAATGATGAACGGGGTCAGCCGATACATCCTGCGGCAGGTGGTCATCGTGACGGTCTTCGCGACCGTGGCGCTCGCGAGCGCGATCTGGCTTACCCAGGCGCTGCGCCTCATCGACCTGATCGTCAACCGGGGTCTGGCGCTGGCGACATTCCTGTACATGGCGCTCTTGATGCTGCCGTCTTTCATGGCCGGCATCCTGCCCATCGCGGTGTTCGCCGCCGTCATGTTCACCTACAACCGGCTCGCGGTGGACAGCGAGCTGGTGGTGATGCGCGCGATCGGGCTCAGCCCGATCAAGCTTGCCCGGCCGGCGCTGGTCCTGGCGCTGGCGGCGGTGGCCGCCGGCTACGTCATGTCGCTGTACCTGTTGCCGCTGTCCCAACGAAGCTTCAAGGACCTGCAGAACGAGATCCGCAACAACCAGTCGGCGATCCTGCTGCAGGAGGGCGTGTTCAACACCATCGGCGACAATGTCACGGTCTACGTGCGCCAGCGCGGCGCAAACGGTCAGCTGCTCGGGGTCCTCGTCCATGACGGCCGCGTGAAAGACAATCCGGTCACGATGATGGCCGAGAAGGGTACGCTGGTTCAGACCGAGTCGGGCCCGCGGGTGGTGATGGTCAACGGCAACCGGCAGGAGGTGGACACCGAGAGCGGCAAGCTGTCCCTTCTCTACTTCGACCGCTACACCCTCGATATCGCGTCCGAGAAGGAGTCGCTGGCGTTTCGCTGGCGCGAGCCCCGGGAGCGGTACCTGAGCGAGCTGTTCGCGCCCGGCGATACGCCCGACGACATCCTCAACTATGACCGCTTTCGCGCCGAGGCGCATCAGAGGCTGAGCTCGCCCCTGCTCTCGCTGGCCTTCGTGTGCGTGGGGCTTGCCGTATTGCTGTCGGGCGAATTCTCGCGCCGGGGCCAGTCCTGGCGCATCCTCTTCGCCACCATCGTCGTCGGGCTCCTGCAAGCCAGCGCCCTGGGGCTCAACAACGTCGCGGCCAAGGAGCCGGCAACGGTCTCACTCATGTATCTCAACGTGCTGCTGCCCATCTTCGGCGGCCTTTACCTGCTGATATGGCCGCCGCGTCCGCGCCACGGCCCCGCCATTTCCGCGGCGGCGAACGCCGGCCCGTCTTGATGCGGATCTGATCCCGTGCGTTTGTCGCTCTCTCTTTCCACCTATATCGGACGACAGTTCCTGTTCTGGTTCGGATGCACGCTGGGCGCGCTGCTGGGCGTGACCTTCATTCTCGATATGATCGAATTGTTGCGCCGGGCCGCCGCAAAGCCGGAGGCGACCCTCGACGTCGTGTTCGCGATGGCGGCCCTGAAGCTGCCGCTGATGGCGGAACAGCTTCTCTCCTTCGCCATTCTGTTCGGCGGAATGTTCGTGTTCGCCCGCATGACCCGCAGCCACGAGCTGGTGGTGGCGAGGGCGGCGGGAATCTCGGCTTGGCAGTTCATGCTGCCGGCAATCGCGCTCGCGCTGCTCATCGGCGCCTTCAACATCGCCGTGTTCAATCCCATCGCGTCGATTACGACCTCGCGGTTCGAGTGGCTCGAAGGCAGCTACCTGCGCGGCCGGTCCAGCCTGCTGGCGGTTTCCTCGGCCGGGCTGTGGCTGCGCCAGGGCGACGAGTCCGGGCGGTCGATCGTGCACGCGGAACGCGTTCTTCCCAACAGCATGGACATGCAGGGCGTCATTATCTTCCTGTTCGAGGAAGGCGACCGGTTCGCGGGACGGATCGACGCGAAAGAGGCCAGCCTCAAGCAGGGATACTGGCAGCTGACGGATGCCTGGCTCACCGCCCCGGACAGGCCGCCGCGGTTCGAGCGAAACTACGAGATGAAGACCAATCTCACGATCCACGACGTGCAGGACAGCTTCGCTTCCCCCGAGACGATGTCGTTCTGGGACTTGCCGGCGTTCATCAAGGTGTTGGAGAACGCCGGATTCTCGGCCACGCAGCACCGGCTGTATTGGAACACGCTGCTCGCGTCGCCGGTCCTGTTGTGCGCCATGGTCCTGGTGGCGGCCACGTTCACCTTGCGATTGACGCGCCGCGGGGGCACGGCCCTGCTGGTAGCCGGCGGCGTGGCGGTGGGCTTTCTCCTCTATTTCCTTTCCGACATCGTCTATGCGCTGGGGTTGTCCGCCCGTATCCCGGTCGTGCTCGCCGCCTGGGCGCCCGCCGGGGTGAGCGTCCTGCTGGGGCTCGCGATGCTGCTGCACCTCGAGGATGGATAGAAACCGATGCGTCTGTCGGTTCCTATCGGCGTCGTCGCATTGGGTCTCACGGTCGGATGTCGCGCCAACGCCGCGCAACTCGCCCCCGCCGAGGGACCGGTCCTGATCACCGCCGACCAGGTGGATACCGATCAGAGCACCGGCATCGTCACCGCCACGGGACATGTCGAGATTTCGCAGGGCGAACGTCTCCTGCTCGCCGACAAGGTCAGCTACAATCAGAAAACCAACGTCGTGTCGGCCAGCGGGCACGTCACCGTGCTGGAGCCCTCGGGCGAGGTTCTGTTCGCCGACTCGGCCGAACTCAGCGACGACATGAAGAACGGCGTGATCAAGGATCTCCGGATCCTGATGACCGACAACTCCCGTTTCGCCGCCGCCGGCGGCAAGCGCGTGGGCGGGGTCGAAACCGAGATGGACAAGGCCGTGTACTCGCCCTGCGAGCTGTGCAAGGAGAAGCCGTCGCGCCCGCCGCTGTGGCAGCTCAAGGCGAACAAGGTGGTGCACGACCAGCGGACCAAGGATATCGAGTATTACGACGCCTGGATGGAGGCGTGGGGCATCCCGGTCGCCTATACGCCGTATTTCTCCCATCCCGATCCGACGGTCAAACGACGGAGCGGCCTCCTGGCCCCGACGATCGGCAACAAGAGCGATCTCGGGTTCGTTTACGGCCAGCCCTATTTCTTCGACATCGCGCCGAACAAGGACCTGACCCTCGAGCCCATCATCACCAGCAACCAGGGACCGGTGCTTTCGACGGAATACCGGCAGCGATTCACGAACGGGCTGCTCAACCTCTCCGGCAGCGTCACCGAGGCGGATTATACCAACGCCATCGGCGTCGTCAGCCAGAACCAGCTTCGCGGCCACGTGCGGGGCCTGGGACGGTTCGACATCGACGACACTTGGCGCGCCGGATTCGATCTCGCGCGCGTCAGCGACGACACCTACCTTCGGCGCTACAATTTCCAGCACCAGGACGTGCTGCAGTCGCGCGTCTTCGCGGAGGGCTTCCGGGACCGGAACTACTTTGCCGTGAACGCCTATTCGTTCCAGGGCCTGCGCGCGGACGACGTGAACGCGCAGATGCCGGTCATCTTCCCGACCATCGACTACAATTTCGTGAGCCAGCCCAGCCGGCGCGGGGGCTTCTGGACCGCCGACACCAATCTGTTGTCCCTGATGCGGGACGACGGCGCGGACAGCCGGCGTCTTTCGCTGCTGGGCGGCTGGCATCTGCCGTTCAAGACCGACGGCGGGCACGCCTTCGAAGTCAGTCTCACCGCCCAGGCCGACGCCTATTACGTGAACGACGTCCAGAACCCGGCGAATCCGTCGGGCCCCGGGCTCAACGGATTCACGGGGCGAATCTTTCCCCAGCTTCAGGTCGATTGGTCCTATCCCCTGGTGCGCGAGCACGGCCTCGTGCGCGAGCTGATCGAGCCCGTGGCCGCCCTGATCGTGGGACCGAATGGCGGGAACCCCGACAAGATCCCGAATGAGGACAGTCAGTCGTTCGAATTCGACGACACGGACCTTTTCACCCGCAACCGTTTTTCCGGCCTCGATCGCGTCGAAGGCGGGCAGAGGGTCGACTACGGGATCAGGGCCGGCGCCTACGGATCGGGCACCGCCAGCACGACGGCATTCGTGGGCCAAAGCTTCCGGTTCAGGAACGACTCGACTTTTCCCGTAGGCTCCGGCCTCGAGGACAGGCTGTCCGACATCGTCGGACAGCTCCGCATGACTCCCAACACGTACTACGACGTGTCATACCGGTTCCGGCTCGACAAGGATACGCTGAGCCCGCGGCGCAACGAGATCGCCATCGGCGCCGGAGTGCCCGTGTTCCATGTCGGCGCCGAATATATCTTCATCGACGAACGCGCCGGAACCGGCGGGTTCGGGGACCGCGAGGAGCTGGCGCTCAACGTCCAATCCAAGATCACCAAGTACTGGTCGCTCGCCGCCCGGGCGCGACAGGACCTCAAGGGCGCAGGCACCCTCACGAGCGGCCTGCGCGCGATTTACGAGGACGAATGTTTCAAGATCACCGCCGATTTCATCCGCAACCGCACCCGCGACCGCGAGATCCAGCCCACGACCACGATCCTTTTCCGGCTGGTTTTCAAGAACATAGGCGAGGTCAAGGGATGAACCCCGCTCCCTTCGAGCCCCAACCGTGGGAATTGTCCCGCCGCCCCGGGGAGGGTATATAGGCGCCGTCATGATGTTCACGGATCTCAAACGCGGCGCTTCCGTCCTGGCGAAACGCGCCCTGCCCTATCTTTGCGTGCTGTTCGCGTTGACCACCGCGGCGCCGGCCCAGGTTCCGGCCCAGGTTCCGGCCCAGGCCCCGGCGCCCGCGCAGGTGCGCGAGCCCGCCGTGCGCGACGTTCAAAGCATCGCCGCCGTCGTTAACCACGAAGTCGTTTCCGTATACGACCTGCTCGAGCGCATGAAGCTGGTCATTTTCTCCACCGACCTCAAGGACAACCCGGAGACGCGGCAACGGCTGTTGCCGCTGGTTCTCCGCAGCCTGGTGGACGAGCACCTCCAAATGCAGGAGGCCGAGCGCCTCAACATCACGGTCAGTGAGACCGAAATATCCCAGGCGATGACGACGATCGAGAAGGAAAACAACATCAAGACCGGCAACCTCGACGCCCTTCTGGCCAAGGCCCAGATCGACCGCAACACCGTGGTGGACCAGGTGAAAGCCAGCCTCGCGTGGGGCAAGGTCATCCGCCGCGTCATCCGCCCCACCATCGATATCGGCGAGGACGAGGTGACCGACACGCTGAAGCGGATCGAGGCGGACAAGGACAAACCGCAGGATCTCCTGGCCGAGATCTTCCTGGCCGTCGACCAGCCGAACAAGGCCGACGAGGTGCGTGACACGGCTGACAAGCTGGTGTCGCAGATCGTCGGCGGCGCCAGCTTCCCGGCCTTGGCGCGTCAATTCTCGGAAAGCGCCACCGCCTTCAACGGCGGCGACATCGGATGGGTCGTCGAAGGCCAGCTCGAGCCGGAGCTCGCGGCGGTGGTCAAGCTGATGCGGCCGCCATCGGTGTCGCATCCGATCAAGACGGCCGCGGGCTTCTACATTGTCGCCCTTCGCGACCGGCGCGTCATGTCCGAGGAGGAGGCCAAGGGCCGCGCGGTCCGGCTGCGCCAGGTTCAGCTTCCGCTCCCTGCCGGGGCCGGGGCGTCCAAAGAAGAAATCGCCAAAGCGATGAAACACGCGGACGCGATGGGCCAGAAGGCCCACAGTTGCGACGAGATGACCAAGCTGGCCAAGGAGTCCGAGTCCGATCTCTCCGGCGACCTGGGATGGATCGAGCTTGCGGACATGCCCCAGGACCTGCGGAAGGTGGTCGAGAAACTCCCGGTCAACAGGATCAGCCAGCCGGTCAAGAAGGAGAACGCAGTCGTTCTCTACATGGTGTGCGAGCGCAAGGAGCCGAAGTCCCTCATCCCCACCCGGGACGAGATTGCCCAGGTCTTGCTGCGTAAGCGAATCGAGCTCCAGGGCGACAGGTACATGCGGGAGCTGCGCTCCAACGCCACGGTGGACAAGCGGATATGACGGCGCGGGCCGCGGCGCGGCCGCTCGCGCTTACCATGGGCGAGCCGGCCGGGATCGGCGGCGAGATCGCGCTCAAGGCCTGGCGCGCCCTCAAGGACGAGGTTTCCGCCCCGGCCTTTTTCATCATCGACGATCCCGAGCGGTTGGCGCGCCTGTCGGCGGAGCTCGGCCTCGGCGTCCCGGTCCGCGCCATCGCCACGCCCGCGGAGGCCGGCGAAGCGTTCCCGGCCGCGTTACCGGTCCTGCCCCGGCGCCTGGATACTGCGGTCGTCCCGGGCCAGCCGAAGGCGCAGACCGCGGCCGCCACCATCGCCGCCATCGAGGGCGCGGTCGAGCTGGTGCTGTCGGGGCAGGCCGCCGCCGTCGTCACCAATCCGATTCACAAGAAGACGCTCTACCAATCCGGCTTCGCCTTTCCCGGCCACACCGAATTCCTGGGCCAGCTCGCGGCGCGGCACACCGGACAGCCGGCAGCGCCCGTCATGATGCTGGTCGCGGGCTCGCTGCGCGTGGTGCCGGTCACCGTCCACATTCCCTTGCGCGACGTTCCCGCGGCGCTCACGGCCGCCGGGATCGTGCACTGCGGCCGGATCGCGGCCCAGTCGCTGTCACGGGATTTCGGGATCGAGCGGCCGCGGCTTGCCGTCTGCGGGCTCAACCCGCACGCCGGCGAGGACGGGGCGCTCGGCACCGAGGAGGCCGCCATCATCGCCCCCGCCGTGGCCGAGCTGCGCGCGCAAGGCGTCGGCGTGTCCGGGCCCCTGCCCGCGGATTCGCTGTTCCACGAGGCCGCGCGCGCCCGCTACGACGCGGTGCTGTGCATGTACCACGACCAGGCCCTGATCCCGCTCAAGACCGTCGATTTCGAGCACGGCGTGAACGTCACCCTGGGGCTCCCGTTCGTGCGCACGTCGCCCGATCACGGCACCGCCTTCGACATCGCCGGCCAAGGCCGCGCCCACGAGGCGAGCC
>JBAVNO010000270.1:0-4236 GCA_049691095.1 Alphaproteobacteria bacterium
ACGCCCAGATGGCCCTTGTTCTTGAGGCCCAGGAGCCGCGCCGGCCCGGCGCGGGTGATGATGGCGATTTCCTGCAGCGTGTATTCGCGCTCCAGCCCATCGGCGAGCTTGGTCTTGCGGATCGCCCGCTGATTGACCCCCTTCAATTCCTCCTTGCGGAAGGCCTTGTCCATCAACAGGCGGATGAGACGCGGGTAGCTCATGAACGAGCCGCCGTTGGGGTGATCGGTGGACAACACCATGCGCCACGGATCCTCGGACATCAGGAACAGCTCGAGCCCGATCGCCCATTGGAGCGCGTGGGTGTAGATATGCTCCTGGTAGGCGAAGGGGATGATGCCGCAGCCGCTTTCGCACTCGGTGTCGGCGTTGACCCAACGCTTGTCCTTGCCGAAGCCGCGCAGCATGTAGGCGAGCGGGGCATCGGCCGTCATGATCGTGGAGCGGCCGAACATGACCTGGCCCACGTCGGCGCTGATGTTCTTGTGCGTGTTCACGTAGTCGGAGATCTCGGCCGCCCCGGATATCGGGTTCTTGCCCGGCTCGCCGCCGTAGCTGTGAAACTGGACGTGCGCGAAGTGCGCGCGCTGGTCGCCCACCGCCTTCATCGTCTCGAGCGTGGTGCGGAAGTTGCCGCTGTGGCCCAGGTTGTTGCAGTGGATGTGCGCCGGGTGCGGCAGTCCGAGTTGCACGGCCCCCTCGACCATGGCCTGAATCACCTGGCGCGGGGTGAGGTCGTAATAGTCGATCTTCTGATCGATGTCGGAGATGGTGGCGTTGCGCCCGCCCTTCCACGGCTCGTCGCCGCACGGATTCACCAGCTTGATCGTGTACGCCCGGGTCGCCTTGACCCACCAGCCGAGCGCCTCGCGGAACTCGTCGCGGCGCCCCTCCTTCAAGAGCTGAAAGAGGAGCGCGTTGTTGCCCATCAGGACGTAGAATCCCTTATCGATGACCGGGGTGTCGTGCAGCTCCTCGAGCGTGTGGCGGGCGGCGATCGGCGGCACCGCCGCCTCCATCGCCGTGGTGTAGCCGAGCGTCGCGTAACGGTACCCGGTCGCAAAGGTGCTGGGCACCGTGCCGCCCGATCCCGACCGCGTCACGGCGGTGCGGGGATGGGGGTCGCGACGGTGGTCCTCCGGCTGAAGCTTGCGCGCCAGATTGACCTTGGCGCCCGCGATGTGACAGTGGATGTCGACTCCGCCCGGCATGACGACCATGCCCGTGGCATCGATCCGTCTCGCGTCGGCGGGAACGTCGGCAACGATCTTGCCGCCATCGATACAGATATCGCGGATTTCGCCATCGATACCGTTGGCCGGATCATGGATCCGGCCGTTGACGATGCGAACCGGTGACGTCATTTACCTCCCCAATCTTCTTCTTGAAGTCTTCTTCTTGTTCTCAATGCCCGTTCTGATCGGCGGTCCTCGGCGAGGTATCACGCAACTTTCCGGGTCGTCTCTCTTTGTGCCACGAGTTCGCGCACGCGGTTCTTGATGGCGGTCAGAATCTCCTCGTCACTCGGATAGGGGGAGTCGAAGGCCGGACGCAGCGTGAGGGCCACGTCGTCCATGCGATAGACGGTGCCTTCGACGTTGATCCCGTAGGTCGCGGTCGTGAACACGACCCGCGCCAGCTCGCTGGTCACCGTGGGCTTGGGGTCGAGCAGGATGACCGGGATCTTCTTCAGGTGCTCGACCGCCGGCTTGGAGAAGTTCGAGGCCGGGTCGCTGGCGATGATGAGCGCCGCGTCCGCCTCGCCGCGCGCCAGCAAGTCCGCGGTCGTGAACTCGCCGGGGTTGAAGCGCGGGAAGCCGCGGCTGAAGTTGATCCCGAACGGATAGCCCGTGGACCACGAGTTGACGTTGTCGGCCCCGGTCACGTTGCCGTGGCCGCGCACCGGCTTGGCCACGAAATGGGTGAACTTGTTCAGATCCGACGCCAGCGCCAGCAACGCGCCGGCGTTGAAATGACGGCCCCGCGTCATGGTCAGCCCCATGCCGAACAGGAAGACGCCGAAGCGGCAGTTCTTCATGCGCTCGACGAGGTCCGTGAGCGTCGCCAGGGAAACACCGGTCTTCTCCTCGATGCCGGGGCCGACCTTGGCGCCCTTGACCAGCGCACGGAGCGCCCACAGCAGCTCGAAATCGGTTCCGGGCTTCACCTGGATGAAGATGTCGGCCACCGGCACGCTGGGGCTGCGCCGCACGTCGATGAGCACGGCGGTGCGGTCCTTCTTGCCGTTGGGGACGTGCATGCCCTTGGGCATCAGCGCATAGCGGGTGAACAGGCGGGGGTGGGATTCGGCCGGGTTGCCGCCCCAGAAGATCAGAAGGTCGGCACGGTTCCTGATCTCGCCCAGGGTCGCCGTGCTTTCGCCCACGCCTTCGAAGGCGATGCCGGTCGGGCCATGGCAGACCGAGGTGGTGGTGTCGAGATTGCCGCCCACGTAATCGGCGATGGCCACCGCCTGGCGCTGGGCCTCGCAGGTGGTATCGCTCATGCCGTAGGTGATGGGGAAGCGGGACTTGACGAGGATCTGGGCCGCCTCTTCCACCGCCTCGGCGACGCTCACCTCCTTGCCGCCGATCATGGCGGCGGGCCGGTTGCCCACGCCGTGCTGCGTGAACCAGGCGCGGCCCAACACGCAGGCGTTCTCCGCCTTGGTGATGCGCTTCTCGTCCAGGTCCACGGTCAGGTTCATGTCGTCGCACACGCACCCGCAGAAGGTGCAGGTCGCATTCTTGACCACGCGCACGTTCGCGCTCATGTTCCCTCCTCGGCTTTCACCGGTTCGACTTCAACCTGGATGTTCTTCGACAGCGGCATGCCGGTCGCCGCCGTGTCGCCGCCCATGAGCTGGCTGGAGCAGGGCCCATAGGCGATGAACAAAAGACCCGCGGGCAGATCGGTCGGCTTGCGGTCCTTGCAGCGGACCACGGTCTCGCCCACGCTGGTGCGCAGGCGCACCGAATCGCCCGCCTTGAGGCCCAGGCGGGCCATGTCGTCGGCGTTCATCTCGACCGTAGAGGTGACCTCCCGGTATTCGTCCTCGAGCTTGCCGACGTTCAATGACGTACCCTGTTTGCTGGTCCGGCCAGCAATCAGGGTCATGGTCTGAACCATGACCGTCCTTCCCCCTCTCTCCGCGGCCCCGCCAAGGCTGGAACCTGCCCTTGCGAAAGAACCCCTCCCGGGCTCCTTGGCACTGCGATCCCACACATTGCGATCGCACTGCGATCGTTCCGGCGTGACCGCCGCTTTGGCCCCGAAGTCCCTTTATTGTTTAAGGTTTTCGGGGCCATCTTCGGGTGGGTACTGTACTCCGGCCCGGATCGCACGTAAACCGCCAAGCCGCACCCGCGCGTTTCTGTCTCACCCTACCAAGCCGTTGAAATACCGCGGCTTCGCGGGCCGGCCGGGTCGGGTGCCGAGGGCTCACCGCTGCCCTTCCAAAGGTCGGTGCCGGGGCGCGAGCAAACCCGGGCCCGCGGCCCAGGCCGGGCGGCCTTCGCCGAAACGGAAACGAGCGTCCAAGGCGAGGACGGGCCAGCCTATCCGCACCGACGCGCGCCGTGCTGGGCACTACGGCTTGCAACCCCAGTCATCCCCAGAGTCACGCGCGCCGCGCCTGGCCCGTTAGGGTCAGGGCCCATCAGCAGCCAGGCTGTCGAGAGCGACCCCGTAACAGATCCTCACTGGCGCGGGCGATCCCGAGCCACGCCGCGGCCCCCGCCTCGTCGCCGTTGGCGGCGAACCACAGCGCCCAAAGCCTCGCCACGGCGGTCGCATCGCCGCCGTACTGCCGGACGATGGCGCCGGCGTTGCGCAAGATATCGCTGCGGGAAATGTGCAAGAAGGTCATGGGCTTGGTCGGTCCTGCACCCTGCCGTCCCCACCACCGCGACCGTGGAACCCACGGCGCCACTCGGCTTCCGAAAGCCGACGCGTGGCTATTGTTATGCAAAATTAGGCGTTTTTATGTGCCGTTTCCAGAGGTATATTCAACGCCGAAACTCGGGTTGGGCGGCCATTTCGGAGCGAAACGGGCCTCTTGCTCGCCTTACCGCCATCACGGCCGAAAGGCTGGGTGACCGCAAAAGCCTCGGCGAACCGCCGCATTCTTCAGGGAGGACACGACCATGATGCACAAGGCCATCAAGGAAATTAGCAACAAGATCCCGATCCGGAACCGTTACGACAACTTCGTCGGCGGCGCGTGGACGGCGCCGG
>JBAVNO010000271.1:0-3481 GCA_049691095.1 Alphaproteobacteria bacterium
GATCCGCACCGAGCACGAGGCGCTGACCGGCGAGCGCAAGACTCTCTCGGCGCTGATGAAGGACGAGAAGCGGCGCTGGTCCGCCATCGCCGATGAGATCGCCGACATCAGGAAGAAGTTCGGCGGCGCGACCCCGCTCGGGCGCCGCCGCACCACCATCGGCGAGCCGCCGCAGGCAGTCGTCGTCCCCATCGAGGCCATGCTGCCCAAGGAGCCGGTCACCATCGTGTGCTCGCAGAAGGGCTGGATCCGGGCGGTCAAGGGCCACCTCGGTCCCGACGCCGACCTCAAATACAAGGAGGGCGACCGCGCCCGCTTCGTGCTTCCGGCCTGGTCCACCGACAAGATCGTGGTCTTCGGCACCAACGGCCGCTTCTACACCGTGGGCGCTGACAAGCTGCCGGGGGGACGGGGGCACGGCGAGCCGCTGCGCCTGATGATCGATCTGGGCCAGGACCAGGACATCGTCGCGCTCTTCGTTCACGTGCCGGGGCGAAAATTGATCGTCGCCGCCCACGACGGGCGCGGTTTCGTGGTGGCGGAGGACGATGTCATCGCCCAGACCCGCGGCGGCAAGCAGGTTTTGAACCTGGGCGCGGGCGTCGAGGCGTGCGTATGCGCGCCGGCCGAGGGCGACCACGTGGCGGTCGTGGGCGAGAACCGCAAGCTGGTGATCTTCCCCCTCTCCGAGCTCCCCACCATGGCGCGGGGCCGCGGCGTGATCCTGCAGAAGTACCGCGAGGGCGGCCTCTCCGACCTCAAGGTGTTCAGGCTTTCGGAAGGACTCACGTGGACTTCGGGCGAGCGCCACCGCCACGAGACCGATCTTCGCGCCTGGCTCGGCAAGCGCGCCCAGGCCGGCCGCCTTCCGCCCCAAGGATTCCCGAAGACGAACCGGTTCTAGGTAGTTCGTCAGAGCAAATGCCGTACACCCATTTGGAATACGACACGATTCAGGACCCAAAGCTTAAGAAGCTCTTTCACCATGCGGACATGCTTTTGTTCGATGTATATGGCATGTTCCGAAGTCTTCCGCCTGCCGGTGGCGACGGCGGCGGCGGAAACTTTAGCATCGTTCTGGTGCTATTGTGCATCGTCGATGGCCTCGCAACGGAGGCGTGGCCCGGTCGAAGTCTAGCAACTGAACAAGGAAGGCGATTTAAGCGCCTAATTCGCGCAAAACTCCCATGGGGACCCGAGGGCAAGGGGAAATGGGTGCAGAAGGGAATCGCGGCAGATCAGCTATATAACGAATTTCGAAATCCATTGGTACACGAACTAGGGGCCGACAAAGTTGCCAAGTCGCGGCCTCGTGCCTATGTCGAGCCGATAATTGGGAAATGGGGCTCCGTCCCAGACGACATGAAGGACATTTCTCTGATTGACGCTCTGCCGAAGTGGAAGGACGGATGGCCTCTTTTCAGCGAGATTACAGACAAGCATGGCGAGCGTCGCTTCAAGCTGTCAGCGGCCGGTCTTTATTGGGCAGTGAAACGCTTGGCGATCGAGATGGCAGCGGACGCGTCAAGGAGCCAAGGCAAAAAGAGATCTCCTTGAAATTCTGACAGCCGGTATAGCCGCGGGGTCGTTGAATATCGGCAGTGCTGTGAATACGTGCGCCCCGTGCGCGATGGTTCCACCTCTCATTTGGAGCGACCCCATGTCCTTGTCGATGTATGAGGCTTCCATTCCAGTCTTCATCAAGACGCTGAACAACCTCTCGGCGATCCTCGACAAGGCTGCCGCTCACGCCGAAGCGAAGAAGATCGAATTCGCCGTCTTTATCAATGCGCGCCTAGCGCCCGACATGTATCCCCTGGCCCGCCAGGTGCAGATTGCCAGCGACGCGGCGAAAGGTTGCGCGGCGCGGCTCTCCGGCACCGAGATACCGAGTTGGCCCGACACTGAGACCACGTTTCATGAATTGAAGGCGCGCATCGCCAAGACCGTCGCATTCGTCCAAAGCGTGAGCGCGCCGCAGATCGACGGCAGCGAGGAGCGCAGGGTCACCCTCAAGATCGGCGGCAAGGACCGCACCTTCACCGGTCAGTCTTATCTCCTGACCTTCGTGCTGCCCCACTTCTTTTTCCACGTCACCACCGCCTACGACATCCTGCGGCACAACGGCGTGGAGCTGAGCAAGATGGATTATCTCGGGGCGCTGTGATCGCGCTTACAGTGACAGGGGCTCGGGCAGCATCTGGGCCGCCTCGATCTTGGGCGCGTAGGGGGTCTCGGAGAGCGGCGGGTGCTTGCGCCCGGCCAGCACGCAATAGCACACGCGGCCCGTGTCGACGATCATCACCCACACGGTGACGAGGAAGAAGATCGTCAGCACCGCGTCCATCCGGTCGTTGAAGATGAGCTGCGGCGCCTTGGCCGCCAGATCGGCGGGCAGGGTTCCGTCGGCCAGCTTCTGGGACATGGCGTTGGCATGGGCGATGAAGCCGATGCGCAGCTCGGCGCTGAACAGCTTCTCCCACGCGGCCGAGGTGGTGATGAGCGCGAGCCACGCCAGCGGCCCCGCCGTGACCCAGGCGTAGCGCGCCTTGCCCGACTTGACGAGGATCGCGGTGGCGACGCATAAGGCGATCGCCGCCAGCATCTGATTCGAGATCCCGAACAGAGGCCAAAGGCTGTTGATCCCGCCCAGGGGATCGATGGTGCCGATGTAGAGGATGTAGCCCCACGCGCCCACCACCAGCGCGCTGGTGGCGATCACGCCGGGGTACCAGCTCGTGCGCCCGAGCGCGGGGATGAAGTTCCCCAGCAGGTCCTGGAGCATGAACCGGCCGACGCGCGTTCCCGCATCGAGCGTGGTGAGGATGAACAGGGCCTCGAACATGATGGCGAAGTGGTACCAGACGGCGATCAGCGCATTGCTCGTGATGCCGGAGAACAGGCTCGCCATGCCGACGGCGAGCGAGGGCGCGCCGCCGGTGCGCGCGAACAGCGTCACCTCGCCCACGCGGCGCGTCAGCTCCTCCATCTGGTCCGCGGTGACCGGGAATCCCCAGCTCGAGATGGTGGCGACCGCGGAGGCCGCGTCCGCGCCCACCACGCCGGCGGGGCTGTTGATGGCGAAGAACACGCCGGGGTCGAGAACGGTCGCCGCCACCATGGCCATGATGGCGACGAAGGATTCCATCATCATCGCGCCGTAGCCGATGAAGCGCGCGTCGCGCTCGTCGGCCAGAAGCTTCGGCGTCGTGCCCGAGGCGATCAGGGAATGGAAGCCGGAGATGGCGCCGCAGGCGATGGTGATGAAGACGAAGGGGAAGAGCGTCCCGCCGAAGATGGGGCCGGTGCCGTCGATGAACTGGGTGACGGCCGGCATCTTGACCTCGGGCCTCAGCAGCACGATCGCCACCGCCAGCGCGAAGATGGTGCCGAGCTTCATGAAGGTGGAGAGATAATCGCGCGGCGCCAGCAGCATCCACACCGGCAGCACGGCGGCCGCGAATCCGTAGGCGATGACCCA
>JBAVNO010000272.1:0-6895 GCA_049691095.1 Alphaproteobacteria bacterium
CGTCCGCTGCCCGTTCGACCAGAGATTTCCTGGACAACCGGTCGAGCTTCTCGATCGCCTTTTCAATCATGTCCATAGGGCATGTCCTCGTTGAACGGGGCGCTTAGACGACTTGGTTGTTCGCGACGAGCTCGATCGCCATCAGACCACCATAGGCGCCAAGCAAGCCCAGGAGGACGAGCCCAAAACAGCCGATTTCCAAGACTCGTCTTCGCTGGGCGGAAGCAGACATGACGGCCGATATGCCGCCGAGAACCGGATAGTCGTACCGCTCCTTGAGCGACGCGATCGTTACGAACACATCGCGCACCTGACTGAGGAAGAGAGCGAATACCACGCCGCCAATCAGGCCGGCCACAAGGACCGCCGATAGGTACAGAACTCTGTTCGGTCCACTGGGCTGGAGCGGTACCTGTGGCGGGTCGATGACGCGGAAATTCACCTTGTTGGCCCGGGCGTCGACATCCTCCGAGATCTTCGCCGCTTCGCGCCGTGACAACATCTCTTCGAAATTTTTCCTGATGATGCCGTAGTCGCGATTGAGGTCGGAAAGCTTGGCCTCGACGTCCGGAACGGTCTTGACCTGCCCCTCCAATATGACGAGGCCCGCTTTCTGCTGCACCTCGCGGCTGCGCAGCGTGGCGATCATCCCTTCAAGCTCGACAAGCCGGAACTTGATCTGCTGGTAGACCGGGTTGGGAACCGTCGCCACCGGCCGGTCTTTGGCCTTGGTATCGCCCACGTTCGCCGCATACGCTTCCTGCTCGCCCTCCAGCTGCTTTTTCAAGTCGTCGATTTGCCGGCGGATCGCGACGACGTCGGGATGCTTTTCCGTGTACCGTGTCAACAGGGCATCGAGGGTCTTTTCAAGGTCGAGGATCCGGAGGGTGGTGTCGGTCGGCGGCCCGGCTCCCGCTTCGGTCGCGGATTCGAAGAACTCGGGAACTTGGCCCAATTGCCGCGTCAGTTCGTCGCGCTGACTGATTGCCTCGGTCAGGGCCGCCGCAGTCTTTGCCAACTCGCCGCGTGCGCCTTGCAGCCGCTGATAGTAATTTTCCTCGCCCGGCAGGTAGCCGATATTCGCCTTCCGGAATTCCGCCAGCCGCGCCTCGGCCGCCTTGAGCTCCTTTTCGTACTGCGCTATCTGATCGTCGAGGAACCGGCGAGCGACGTCCATGTCCCTTCTGCTGATACCCAGATTGCTCTCGACGAAAAGCGTGAGCAAAGCCTCGACGACCCGCTTGGCGACTTCCGGTTGGGCGTCGGAATAGCTCACCGAAAAGAGACTCCGCCCGTCCATGCTGAGCCGAATCTTCGTCGCCAGCCTGTCGATAAGGGCGTCGGTCTCGGGAGCCGTTTGCGCCGTGAGATCCAGGTCCGTCATGCGCGCGAGCTTCTGCATGTTCGGGCGGCTCAAGAGCGTGCGTTGCAACATGTCGAGTTGCTCGAAGATGTTGGATTCGACCGTGATGCCCTGGAGCAGAGGGCGGAGCAGCGACTCGGTGTCGATGTAGATCCGCGCCGTCGAGGTGTACCAATCGGGGATGGATGCCACGACCAACCAGCCGGCAACGCAGATGAACCAGGTCGTCGCCAGGCCATACCAGCGGCGCGACCAGGCTATGTGCAGATAGCCCTGGACCTGCTCGTAAACGTAAGCGACTGGGTTATTCATCAACCCTCTCGACACAGCGTGGCCGGACAAAGCCACGACTCCAGCCCGCCCGCTCGGCGGTGAGCCAAACCATGCATTCTGACATCGGCTTGGTTAACGTTTATTTACGAAGGTCCCGGACCTTCCCGATCCATTCCCGGCACCCAAGCCGTCGGCAAGGGCCGGAGGAAACGCGGCCGGAACGACTAGAACCATGCCTCGGGGATGATCAGCACGTCGCCGGGCAGGATCTGGACGTTGGCGGTGATGTCGCCGTCCTTGAGCAGATCGTCCAGACGGGCCTCGTAGCTCTGCTGCTTGTTATCCGCGATCCGTACGATCGTGGCCCGGTTTCCCGCCGCAAACTCGGTCACCCCGCCGACCGCGATCATCACGTCGAGCAAGGTCATATTGGCCCGATACGGGATGGCTTGGGGCCGGGCGGCCTCGCCGATCACCCGCACCTGCTCGTCGAAGGTACCGACGAATCCGGAAACGAGAACCGTGACGATCGGCTCCTGAACGTAGACGGCCAGCGCCTTTTCGATGTCACGCGCGAGTTGGGTGGGGGTCTTGTTCGCCGCCTGCAGGTCCTCGATCAGAGGCACCGAGATGCGTCCATCGGGACGCACCGGAACCGAGGTCGAAAGCTCGGGGTTCCTCCAGACGAAGATGCTCAGATGGTCGGCAGGGCCGATGCGGTAGTCGGGCGCCGGGCCCTGCGACACGATGGAGGCCGTCGGGAGCGTCTCCGTCCCGCCACAGGCGCCCAAGGCAGCGACTGCCACGAATGCCAGCCCCAACAGAGAGGTGCGGATCAAGGTCCTAAGCACGACGCAGCTCCTTTGATAAAAAAGACCGAGTTATCAATGGGTTTGTGTTGTCCAACGGTATTTTGACCGCAAACGAATGGGCCGCCATCTTGATGTCCCGCGCTCGCCCCCGTCGGCCCAAAACGCTTGTCGGCGAAAGAGCGCTGATCGCCAACAACCCCAATACCCGCGCCGCGGGAGGTTGCGCTCCGACGCGGGCCGCCACAATGCCGTCTATCTTACTCACAAACCTTAATTTAGCGCAAAGCTATGGTGAATGCCTTAAAGGTGTCAATGCGCCCCCGTCCGGCACCGATTCCGGGCGCCCTTGACCCGGGGCGGGAAGAGCCCGACCGTGCTCCCGCAGCCACAGGTCCAGCATCATCAGCACCCAGATCAACTCGCCGTGGTAGGACTCGTGACCGTCCAGGAACGTGCGGACCACGCCATCGAGGAAGGCATCTTCAAAGAATTTGATATTTTTCAATGACATGAGGCTTCCGAAGGCGAGCTCCTGCAGGCGCTTGTCCCGGCGCAGCCAGAATCCGAACGGGGTTCCGAAGCCGTGCTTGGGCTTCGTGAGCGAGATTCGAGGCAGGAATCCGCCCATGGCCTTGCGGTAAAAGTGTCGCAGGCTCAATCCCTTAAGCTTGATGCCCGGGGGCACGCGCGCCGACAGCTCGGCCACCGCCTCATCCAGGAACGGGAACCTGACATCGACCCCCGCGAGCTCGCACATGCGCCCGACCTTCCGCAGGTCGTCGTCGGCAAGGGTCATCTGAAGATCGACGTGCAGCATTCTGTTGAGGATGGAAGCCGTGGCCGCGCGCTCGTATACCGACCGCATCAGTTCATCGGGATGGCCGGGATCGATTTCCGCCGCCGCGTCGGGGCGGAAACAATAGGCCAGCGGCACGGTGCGATAGTAGTTGTAGGTCTCGATTCGCTCCGGCATGGGCGTGTTCGCGCGCCGGACGTAGCTCTGGGCCCGTCGCACCAGCGGAACACTTCCGCCCGGCAACGAGAACAGGAGCGGTTCCAGTATCTTATCGCGCAGCCACGGCGGCAATAGGCCATAGGCGGCGAACACCTTTTGCTGGGCGTATCTCTTGTTGCCGGCGAAGAGTTCGTTGCCCCCGTCTCCCGCCAGCATGAGCGAAACGCCATGGGCGCGGGCGAGATGGGCGCAGAAATAGGTGGGAACGGCCGAGGAATTTCCGAACGGCTCGTCGTAGGCCCGCGCGATCCGCGGCGCCAGCTCGATGATGTCGTTCGGCACGACGTAATACTCGTGCAGCTTGGTGCCGTAATGCCGCGCCGCTTCGGCGGCGTACTGGGTCTCGTTGTAGCTCTCGGCGTCGAAGCCGATGGTGAATGCGGCCGAGGCCGGCAAAATGTCCCGCAGCAGGCCGACGATGGTCGTGCTGTCGAGGCCGCCGCTCAGGAAGGCGCCCACGCTGGTCGTGCCGGCGCCCGCAACCGCCCGCTGGACCGCCTGCCGCAGCGTGTCGCGCAGCTCGCGGCTCAATGCATCGATATTCGCCTCTCCGCCGTCGACGAACGGCATGTGCCAATAGAACTCGGTCTCCGTCGCGCCGTTCTCATGCCACAGCCCTTGCGCGGGCGCCAGCTTGCGCTGCTCCTTGTAAATCGTTCCTGGCGCCGGGCTGCGCGTGAAATAGAGGTAATCGAAGACCGCCTGTGCGCTGATGGTTGCGGTGCTCGCCGCCGGGTGCGCCCGAACCGAGTCCGTCGTGGTGCCGAATACGAACCCTCCCGAACGGTCGGCGAAGCACATCTGCGTGACGCCGATTCGGTCGATGGCGACCGCCGCGCGCCCGCTGGCCGCGTCGAGGAGCGCCCAGGCGCACGGACCGTGCACTTGGGAGAAGGCATCCCGTCCGTGTTTCCGGTAGGCGAGCGCCAGCGCCTTGGCGTGGCCTTCGCTTGCGGCGAGCGCGCCAAGCTCTGCCGACTTCCATTCGGGGTGGCCGGACAGCGCCGCCAGAATCTGGCCGTCGTCATGGAAATGGCAGAGGTCGTCGGCGCCGCTGACCAGCAGCCCCCGGTCGGGTGCGGCGGCCGAACGGACGATCGCACCTTGGCCGGACGGCAGGCCCGAGCCCATGCCCGCCAAGACCTGCTCCGCATCGGCCACGCCCCGGCGCGGAAAAAACCAGCCGCACAGTCCGCTCACGACGCCCGCTCCCCCGGCTGTCCGCCGGCCAGGCGCCGGCAGGCCCAGATCACGGCACGCGGGGCCCGGCGCCACAGCGCGCGGAGCGCGGCTTCGACTTTGAACTTCAGCCTGGGTCTTTGCAGCACGAGCCACACCAGAGCGGACGCATCGGTCATGAGACTCCGTTTATACTGATCCTCCCCGGCGAGGAAATCGTAAACGGACGCACCACGCCTCAGGTTGTAGTCGATGGCGAGGTAATGGCTGACGATGCCGGGCTTCATTTTCCCGTCCGCGTCGTACACCAGGCCGCTCTGGTAGTTGTGGACCCGCCCATTGTTGACCAGGTTATACAGGTAGCCGAAGGGTTGGGTCCCGGCCGACAGGCGCAGCAGCTGGATCTGTCCACCACCGAAACAGCCCGCGATCAGCGCGCGATGGAACCGCACGAAGTGCGGGTTCGAGAACGAGCCGGGACGGCCCCGCCCGGTCCAATAGGCCTGGTGCAGCCGCCCCAGCTCTTCGAAATAAGCCAGCGCCTCGTCGGCCGTCGACGCCGCCGTGGCCGCAAGGGGGCCGACTTGTTCGTAGCGCCGCATGGCGCGGCGGATCTGATAGCGCGTATTCCCGCTTCTCGTATCGAGATAGTCCCGCTGCGATGTCCTGATCGCGGCGAGATCGACATAGGGGCAGGCCCTGGTCATCTGGACGGCGACGCCGAGCCCGGTGCCGGCTGCCAGCGCCGCATAGTCGGGGCCGACACCGCTCATGACCAGCTCCTCCCAGTCGGGGACCGCTGCCGCCAGCCATGAGACGCACCGGCGGGTCACCTCGGCCCGGACCCGGCGGTCGGCGAGGATGCCGTTGTGTTCGATGGTGAGGGCGTCGCAATCCGGATCGCCGGTCTCGTGCAGAAACAGGCCGTCGGACGTTATGAACCCGTGGCGCGTGCGCGTCCGCGGGACGACCACGGCGAGACCCACGACCTGGCCGTCGGCGCGCGCCACCAAGAGGCGCGGCGCCGCCCCCGCGGGCAGATGCCGCAGCCAACAGCCGATCCAGCCCCAGGTCAGGAAGAAAGAGGCGTCGGCCCGGCCTTCCAGATCCCGCCACATCCGCTCCAAGGCATGGAAATCGTCGATGGACTCCGCGCGGACATGGATGCCTTCGGCGGGAACGGATGCGGACTTCGCGATGGGGGAGTCCTCCGGCACAGGTCTCGCTACGTCCGCTTGCCCGGCAGATTAGGGCGCATGCGCCACGCGCGCACGCGGTGAGACTGTTAAACGTATCTGCACCGGGGAAAATTAATGCAAAGTGAAGGGATATTGAATAGACAGGCTGGGTCCTCGATCAAGATTCCCCGACCCGTCGGTTCGAATCGTGAACCGGTCCTCGCAACCGCAGGCTTCCATGAACACCGACGTGTATCCCAGCTTCGAAGCCCTGCCGGACCGTTACCGGGGATTGCTCGCGAAGGCGGCGGCAGACGATTTCTTCCTGAGCGCGCCCTGGTTCGCCAATCAGGTCCAAACCACCGGCGGGCCGGGCGACGCGCTTCGGATCTATGCCGCCGAGACGGAGTCCGGTCCGGCGGCGATCCTGGTCCTGCGGGCGCTCGCCGCCCGGGAGGGCGCGTTTCGTCTGCGCACGCTCTCGAGCTGCTCGAGCATCTATTCGACCTTTTTCGGACCCATCCTGGCGCCGTCGGATGCAGCCGGCGCCGGCCTCAGGGCCATCGCCAAGAGGATCGGCCATGAGCGGCCCCGGTTCGACGCCGTGCGCATCGACAGCCTCGACCGCGACGCGGCCGCCTTCGCCCGGCTCGTCCAGGGCTTCCGCGAAGCGGGCATGCTGGTTCAGCCCTTCTTCCATTTCGGCAACTGGTACGAAGACATCGAGCGACCGTCCCTCGACGGCTATTTGAAGCGCCGCTCGTCCCAGCAGCGCTATCAGATCCGGCATCGGTCGCGGAAACTGATGCAGTCGGGCCGGGCCCGGTTCGAACTCGTGACCGGGGGTCCCGCGCTCGAGGCCGGCATCGCCGACTATGAGCGCGTCTATGCCAGCAGCTGGAAGGTGCCGGAGCCGTATCCGCTGTTCACCGCCGGTCTGGTGCGGGTGGCGGCCGCAGCGGGAGTCCTGCGCATGGGGTTCCTTCGGGTCGACGGCGAGCCGGCCGCGGCGCAGATATGGATCGTCAGCGGCGGGCACGCCACGATCTTCAAGCTGGTGTTCGTCGAAAAATTC
>JBAVNO010000273.1:0-5901 GCA_049691095.1 Alphaproteobacteria bacterium
TCGCCCACCCGTTTCAGCCACTTCGCGATCTTGCCCGTCTTCATGGTGGGCGAAAGCGCGGGCATGAGGACCTGGATCGGCATGCGGCCTAGACCTCGACCACGACGTCGGTCAGCAATTCCGACGGGTCCGGCTCGGGGCTTTGCTGGGCGAATTCCGCCGCCTTGGCGACGATCTCCTTCACCTCGCGGTCGAGCTCCTTGAGCGCCTCCTCGTCGGCGGCCTTCGTCTCCAGGAGCCGCGCGCGGGCGAGATCGATCGGGTCGTGGTGGCTGCGCACCCGTTCCACCTCTTCCTTGGGGCGGTACTTGGCCGGGTCGGACATGGAATGGCCGCGATAGCGGTAGGTCATCATCTCGAGAATGTACGGCCCCTTGCCGGCGCGTCCGTGGCCGACCGCGCGCGCGGCCGCCTCCGCGACCTCGATCACGTCCATGCCGTCGATGCGCTCGCCCGGGATGTCGTAGGCCTCGCCGCGGCGGAACAGCTCCGGGCTGGCCGACGCCCGGTCCACCGACGTGCCCATCCCGTATTGGTTGTTCTCGATCACGTACACGACCGGGAGCCGCCACAGCGCGGCCATGTTGAACGATTCGTAGACCTGGCCCTGATTGACCGCGCCGTCGCCGAGGAAGGTGAGGCTGACGAGCCGCGGCCCCTTGGCCGCCTCGTGGCGGTAGTCGAGGGCGAAGGCGATCCCGGTCCCCATCGGCACCTGGGCGCCGACGATGCCGTGGCCGCCCATGAAATTGTTTTTGCGGCTGAACATGTGCATCGAGCCGCCCTTGCCCTTGGAATAGCCGTCGGCGCGGCCCGTGAGCTCGGCCATCACGCGTCCCGGGTCCATGCCGCGGGCGAGCATGTGGCCGTGGTCGCGGTAGCTGGTGATCACCACGTCCTGGGGCGTCACCGCCGACATCATGCCGACCGCGACCGCTTCCTGCCCGATGTAGAGGTGGCAGAACCCGCCGACCAGCCCCATGCCGTAGAGCTGCCCCGCCTTCTCTTCGAAGCGGCGGATGAGCAGCATCTCGCGATAGAACTCGAGCAGCGGCGCGCCCTGGGCGCCGCTCGCGGCGGAAGAAGAGCCGCGTTTCCCCTTCGGCTCCGGCTTGTCCTTCGGCTTGGGCGGTGCCATCCGCATGTCCCTTCGGCGCACGTCCGCGAGGCGCGAATCCCTTTGGCGCGGCGGCGGAGAACGACGCCGGCGCGTATCCACCCCAAGTCGTAACCCGCGGGCCACGCGGTTGCAAGAGAGCCGCCCCCGCCGGGCGCTTCAATACCGGTTTGATTCGCCTATGGGAATCGAGACGGATGACTTGGGCCCGCACTTGGACCCGCAAGGGCGGTGCAACGTCAGCGGCCTTGGGGCGCAGGCGGGGCGGCGCCGATGCTGCCGGCGGGCGTTTCGTCGTAGGGATGGAGGATGACCACTTCGTCGGGACGCGCGAGGTTGAGCATGACGCGCGCCCGCTCGTCCAAGAGGTCGGGGTCGAGGTGCTGGGCGCTCAGCAGCGAGACGCGGTGTTCCAGAACCGAGCGCTCGCCCTTGAGGCGCGCTTCGGTGGCCTCCGCCTGCTTGATCTGCTGGGTGACCTGCCACCAGGCGATGAGCCCGCGATCGCCCTGCACGGCGTGATAGCCGAAATATCCCACCACCATGATGGACAGGAGCGGCGTGACGATGGATCGCGCCCGGCGGCGGATTTCGAGGAGGACCGACATGCGGCCATCGAATCACATGGGATTCGCGGCGGTCAACCGCAAACTGCGGAAAAGCGCGGGATACCGCCGTGCGTCACGCGACGCGGCACTTGAGGGCGGATTTGCCGGCGAAGCGCGCCGCCGGGCCCAACTCCTCCTCGATGCGGATGAGCTGATTGTACTTCGCCAGCCGGTCGGAGCGCGACAGCGACCCGGTCTTGATCTGACCGCAATTGGTCGCGACCGCGAGATCGGCGATGGTGGAATCCTCGGTCTCGCCCGAGCGGTGGGAGATCACCACCGTGTACCCGGCGCGGTGCGCCATCTCCACGGCCTCCAGCGTCTCGGTCAGCGTGCCGATCTGGTTGACCTTGACCAGGATCGAGTTGGCGAGGCCGCGATGGATGCCCTGGCTCAGGCGCTCCGGGTTGGTGACGAAGACGTCGTCGCCCACGAGCTGGATCTTCTTGCCCAGCGCGTCGGTCAGATCGGCCCAGCCGCCCCAATCGTCCTCGGCCATGCCGTCCTCGAGCGAGACGATCGGGTAACGCGACACGAGGTCGCGGTAATATTCCACGAGCGCGTCGGAATCGAGCACCTTGCCCTCGCCCTTCAACTCGTACTTGCCGTTGTGGAAGAATTCGTTCGCGGCCGCGTCCAGGGCCAGCATGATGTCGTCGCCCGGCTTGTAGCCGGATTTCTCGATCGCCTTCATGATGAATTTGAGCGCCTCGTCGGCATTGGCCAGATTGGGGGCGAATCCGCCCTCGTCGCCCACATTGGTGCCGTGGCCGGCGTCGTGAAGCAGCTTTTTCAGCGTCTGGAACACTTCCGATCCCATGCGGATCGAATCGGCCACGGTCGGGGCCGCGACCGGCATGATCAGGAATTCCTGGATGTCGATGGGATTGTCGGCGTGCACGCCGCCGTTGATGATGTTCATCATCGGCACCGGAAGCGTGCGCGCGAACACGCCGCCCACATAGCGGTAGAGCGGCAGGCCGCGGTCGGCGGCCGCCGCGCGCGCCACCGCCAGGCTCACGCCCAGAATCGCATTGGCCCCCAGCCGTTCCTTGTTCGCCGTCCCGTCGAGGGCGATCATGGTGGTGTCGATCGCCACCTGCTGGGTGGCGTCGCGGCCGGAGAGCGCGTCGAAGATCTCCCCCTGGACGGCCTCCACCGCCAGCTTGACACCCTTGCCGCCGTACCGCGCCTTGTCGCCGTCGCGCTTCTCGACCGCCTCGTGGGCCCCGGTCGAGGCGCCCGAGGGCACCGCCGCGCGCCCCAGGGCGCCGGATTCCAGCCTTACGTCAACCTCGATCGTCGGATTGCCCCGCGAGTCGAGTATCTCACGGGCGGTGATGTCGATGATGGCGGTCATGGGCGATCGGCCTCCTCAAGTCCGAGAGATACCGGCCCCCCTGCGCCCGCGCAAGCGAAACAAAGCCGCAACCGGCCGCGCTTCCCCGGCGCCGGACGCGCGGCCGGGGCGGCGGCGCTACGGCAGGGACAAGCGGCTGGATTTGGCCAAGCGATCGAACGCAAGGAGATCGGACAACAGGGACTCCATGCGCGCGAGCGGCACCATGGTCGGCCCGTCGGAGGGCGCGTTGTCGGGGTCCTGATGGGTCTCGATGAACACCGCCGCGACGCCCACCGCCACCGCCGCCCGCGCCAGCACCGGAACGTAGGCGCGTTCGCCGCCGCTCTGGGTGCCTTGGCCTCCCGGCTGCTGGACCGAATGGGTGGCGTCGAACACCACCGGATAGCCGGTCCTGGCCAGGATCGGGAGCGCGCGCATGTCGGAGACCAGCGTGTTGTACCCGAAGCTGGCACCCCGCTCGGTGATCAGCACGTTCCTGTTTCCCGCCTGCTCGATCTTGGCCACCACGTTGGCCATGTCCCAGGGCGCCAGGAACTGGCCCTTCTTGACGTTGACCGCCCGCCCAGTCGCCGCCGCCGCCACCAGGAGATCGGTCTGGCGGCACAGGAAGGCGGGGATCTGAAGGACGTCCACGGACTCGGCCACGCGCGCGCATTGATCGGCGGCGTGAACGTCGGTCAGCACCGGGCAGCCGATCTTCTTGCGCACCTCGGCCAGGATCGGCAGGCCCTTCTCGATGCCGATTCCCCGCGGACTGCCGGCGCTGGTGCGGTTGGCCTTGTCGAACGAGGTCTTGTAGACGAGTCCGATGCCGAGCCTGTCGCAAATGGTCTTCAACACGCCCGCCATCTCCAGCGCGTGGGCGCGCGATTCCAGCGCGCACGGCCCGGCGATCAGCGCCAGCGGCAGGTCGTTGCCGAAGGCGACCGAGGCCACGTTTCCGCCCTGCGGCCCAGAGCCTTCGGGCGGCGGTCCGCCGCCCACCGTGACGTGGCGGATCGCAACCTTTGCGGGGGATTTGCCCATCACACCAGACGCGACTGATCGACCGCCGCCTTGATGAAGGACACGAACAAGGGGTGCGGGTCGAAGGGGCGGGACTTGAGCTCGGGATGGAACTGCACGCCGATGAACCAGGGATGCTCGGGAAGCTCGACGATCTCCGGCAAGGTGGCGTCCGGCGACTTCCCGGAGAAGATCATCCCCACCTTGGCGAGCCGGTCCTCGTAGGCCGGGTTGACCTCGTAGCGGTGCCGGTGGCGCTCACTGATCCGGTCGGCGCTGTAGATCTGATGGGCCCGGCTGTTGGGGCTCAGCACGCACTCATAGGCGCCGAGCCGCATGGTCCCGCCCATCTGGCCGCCGGCGGCGCGCCGCTCGATCCTGTCTTCCTTCGTCCATTCGGTGAGCAGGCCCACGACCGGATGGGCGCAGGGGCCGAACTCGGTGGAGCCCGCGCCCTTGAGGCCGGCCAGGTTCCGGGTCGCCTCGACGACCGCCATCTGCATGCCGAAGCAGATGCCGAAATAGGGCACGCCCCGCTCGCGCGCGAACTGCGCGGCGCGGATCTTGCCCTCGGCGCCGCGGCCCCCGAACCCGCCCGGGACCAGGATTCCGTCCACGTCGCCCAGGACATGCATCGTGTCTTCGCGCTCGAAGATCTCGCTGTCGATCCAGTCCAGCTTGACGCGGACGTTGTTGGCGATGCCGCCGTGGTTCAGCGCCTCGACCAGCGACTTGTAGGAATCGATCAGCGCCGTGTACTTGCCCACGATCGCGACCTTGACCTCGCCCTCGGGGTGGCGGATACGCTCCACCATCGCCCGCCAGCCCGAAAGGTCGGGCTCGTGGTCCAGCCCGACGCCGAAATGCTTGCACACCTGGGTGTCGAAGCCCTGCTCGTGATAGCTCACCGGCGCGCTGTAGATGGTATCGACGTCGAGCGCCGGGATGACGGCCTCCTCGCGGATGTTGCAGAAGAGCGCGATCTTGCGCCGCGCGTCATGGGGGATTTCGCGGTCGCACCGGCACAGTAAAATCTCGGGACGGATGCCCAGGCCCTGGAGCTCCTTGACCGAATGCTGGGTCGGCTTGGTCTTGAGCTCGCCCGCCGAAGGGATGTAGGGGACCAGCGTCAGGTGGATGAACGCCGTGCGCTCGGGCCCAAGATCGTTGCCCAGCTGGCGGATCGCCTCGAGGAACGGCAGGCTTTCGATGTCGCCCACCGTGCCGCCGATCTCGCACAGCACGAAATCCTCGCCCGAAAGATCGGCCAGGACGAAGCTCTTGATGGCGTCGGTGACGTGGGGGATGACCTGGACCGTGGCGCCGAGATAGTCGCCGCGCCGTTCCCGCGCGATGACGTCCGAATAAATCCGGCCCGAAGTGACGTTGTCGCTGCGCCGCGAGGCCACGCCCGTGAACCGCTCGTAATGGCCGAGGTCGAGATCGGTCTCGGCGCCGTCGTCGGTGACATAGACCTCGCCGTGCTGGAACGGGCTCATGGTCCCGGGATCGACGTTGAGATAGGGGTCGAGCTTGCGCAGCCTCACCGTGAAGCCGCGCGCCTGCAGCAGCGCGCCCAGCGCCGCCGCCGAAAGTCCTTTGCCGAGGGAAGAGACCACGCCGCCGGTGAAGAAGATAAACCGCGTCATGGACCTGCAGTGTAACCCAACTCGCCGCGTGTCCCCAAGCAAAAGAACCGGCGCGCGATCCGCCGGCTCGCCAACGATGCGCGCGGCCCTTCGCGCGCCCCGATCTTACGTGTCCCGATCCGGTGTGCTGTCGTCTTACTGCGCGATGGGCGCGGCGGG
>JBAVNO010000274.1:0-1566 GCA_049691095.1 Alphaproteobacteria bacterium
CCGCCGATGGTTTCCACCGGGAGGAGGTCGTTGTCATCGGCGTAGGCCGGCAAAGCGCAGGCCAAGACCAGCGCCGCCCCCAGGGTAATTTTTGCTGCCTTCATCACATGATCCTTTTTTTCTTGTGGACGGTTTCCCCTTGCCCCGCACGCGACAACGGGCTACGGCGCACCAGGTGCCGAATCTGCTCCGCCACATTCAGAGCAATTGCCGTGCCGAAAGTAACCATAGTGCTGCCAGATTTTGTATCCCATTGGAATAAAGAAGTTATTCCCTGTTGCAGATAGGCCAAACGGTGTGTCTTGTATGTTTCACTTGCTACCGGAATGGGCATTTCTGCCGCAATTTTAGGCTGACAGAAATGAGCGCACAAAAATTAGGCATTTTCGGCCGCCGGCAAGCCCGGCCATTCGATCTTTGGTCGCGGGTTGCGGGCCACGCTATAGTGCGCCCCCATCGCGTCCACTGAGCGAACGGGATGGCGCCCGCGATGGCGGATATCGTCTTCGGTCCGAATTCCGTGTTCCAGTTTCTTGCGCTGCTCGCCGCCGGCGCTTGGATCTATCTCATCGCGCTCCACGGCGGTTTCTGGCGTGCCGGGCCGCGGCTCGAGGACGACCGGGACCGGCCGGGCGCCGCCACGGGCAGCGGCCGGGCGGCGTGGCCTTCGGTCGCGGCGGTGGTGCCGGCGCGCGACGAGGCCGCAGTCATCGGTCAAAGCACCCGGTCGATTCTGCGCCAGGATTATGCGGGAGCGTTGACCCTCGTGGTCGTCGACGACCGCAGCCAAGACGGCACCGCCGATGTTGCCCGCAAGGCGGCCGCCGGCGAGATGCGGTCGGGCGCCCTTCGGGTGATCCCATCGCCGCCGCTGGCGCCGGGGTGGACGGGAAAGATGTGGGCCGTGCATCAAGGCGTGGCCGAGGCCGCGAAGGCCGAGCCGGACTATTTCTGGCTCACCGACGCCGACATCGAGCATGGCGCCAGCGAATTACGTCTGCTGATGGAAAAGGCGCGCGCCGAAAAGCGCGACCTCGTTTCGGTCCTGGTTCGTCTGCGCTGCCTCGCCTTGTGGGAGAAATTTCTCATTCCCGCCTTCGTGTTCTTCTTCCAGATGCTCTATCCGTTCCCGTGGGCGAACGATCCGGCCAGACGGTTGGCCGCCGCCGCGGGCGGAAGCATGCTGGTGCGGCGCGCGGCGCTCGAGCGCGCGGGCGGAATCGCGGCGATCCGGGACGAGCTCATCGACGATTGCGCGCTGGCGCGCACCATCAAGAATCAAGGGTCGATCTGGATCGGACATGCGCGGGAGACGCGGAGCCTGCGCGCCTACGACCGGCTCTCCGACATCTGGGACATGGTGGCCCGCACCGCCTTCACGCAACTCCGCCATTCGCTGCCGTTGCTGGCAGGGTGTCTGGCCGGGCTCGCGCTCGTGTATCTGATGCCGCCGGCCGCCGCCATCGCGGGTTTGGCCTGGGACCGTCCTGTCCTGACCGTCTTCGGCGGAGCCACCTGGCTCGCCATGACGGCGGCGTACCTGCCCACGCTTCGTCTTTACGGCCA
>JBAVNO010000275.1:0-11162 GCA_049691095.1 Alphaproteobacteria bacterium
CCCCTGAACCGGCCCCCGCGCCGACCGAAACCGCGGCCTTGCCGGCGCCGGCGCCGGATGCCGGCGAGGCCGCCAGGAAAGCGGCCGCCGAGGCAGCCGTCGAGCCATTCGATCCGGATCATCCCTACACCGTCACCCCGGAGGGCCTGGTCGATAAGCGGACCCAGATCGGGTATAAGCGCTACCACAGCTACTGCCATGTCTGCCACGGCCCGGCCGGAAAGGGCAGCGCCATTGCGCCGGCGCTGATGGAGTCGCTCAAGGTCCTCACCTACGAGGACTTCGTCACGACCGTTTCCAATGGCCGCGCCAACATAACCACGTCCACGAACGCCGTGATGCCGAGCTTCGCCGAGGATCCCAACGTCATGAAATCCGTCGACGAGCTGTACGCCTACCTGAAGGCGCGCGCGGACGGGAAGCTGGGGGAAGGGCGGCCCACGCGCATCGGCGAGAAGATACTCCAATAGCCGGTTTCGCCGTCACGAGGGGACGCCGGCAGGCGCCTCGAGACGGTCCCCATCAGCGCCCCGGGTCTTCGCCGCGAAAAAGCGGTCTTGAACGACCCGGGGCCTGTTTTTTTGTGTAGAATGGCGTAAGCCGGCTGCGGCCGGATCCGGGGGACAGACCGAGTCGCACGTGCGACTCATGCGCCCGCAGCGATGCGGGCGGCTCGGACAAGGAGAGTGCGATGTCCTCTGCAAGACACATTCCGCCACGTGGCCCGCTCGTGAGTGCGGCCGTCGCGATTGCGCTGGCGGCCGTGCTGGTTCCCATCGCCGGCGTCGTTTCCACCCATGCCACGGTCAGCATCGAGGCGGTGGACAAGAGCCGCCTTCGGGTTTGCGCCGATCCCAGAAACCTGCCCTTCTCCGACGACAAGGGTGAGGGCTTCGAAAACAAGATCGCGGAGCTGTTGGCCAAGAAACTGAACCGGCCGCTGACCTACTACTGGTGGCCGCAGATGGTGCGCTACGTCCTCAACACGATCGCGGCCAAGAAATGCGACCTGATCATGGGCATCAACGCCAACAGCGATGTCGTCCTCAACACCAACCCGTACTATCGGACCACCTACGTGATGGTCTATCTCAAGAACTCAGGGATCAAAGCCCAGAGTCTCGACGACCCGGAGATCAAGGAGAAAAAGCTATCGCTCGGAACCGTGGCCGGTACGCCGCCCGGTTTCCTTTTGGTCGAGTATGGTCTGCTCAAGCAGTTGTATCCTTACCCGCTGCATTACGACCCGTACGCCATGTCCGTCGGCGAGGCGATGATCGTCGACCTGAAGAACGGCGTGACCAATATCGCCCTGATGTCCAGCCCGTTGGCGGGGTATTGGGCCAAACGGCTCGGCGTCGACGTCGCCATGATCCCGCTCAAGAGCATCAACCGGGACACCGGCAGGATGGACTTCTATATCACCATGGGCGTCCGTCTTGGCGAGAACGACTGGAAGCGGCTGATCAACAAGGTGATCCGGGAGAACCAGGACGAGATCAACCGGATTCTCGTCGACTACGGCGTCCTGCTTCTGAAGATGCGGGGCGAACCCGAGCCCCTGACCGTCGTGAAGAGTCCTTAGCCGATTCGGCGGTAGATGAACTCGGGCGGCGGGCGTTCGGCCTCCTGGGCCGCGACGCCGAAGACTTTCTCGTGGAAGGGCGATAGCTCGCAGGCCGGGTCGGTGGCCGCCTCGTCGCCGGTGAGCGCGAACGCCTGACACCGGCAGCCACCCCAGTCGATCTCCTTGCGGTCGCAGGAGCGGCAGGGTTCCGGCATCCAATCCGTGCCCCGGAATTTCAGGAACGCCTGCGAGTTGTTCCACAGCCACTCCAGGCTGTGATCCCTGACCGAATCGAAGGTGAGCGAGGGGATGGTCTCCGCGGCGTGGCACGGCAAGGCCAGCCCGGTCGGATTGATGTTGAGGAACCGCCTGCCCCAGCCGCCCATGCACACCTTGGGGCGCCGGGCGTAATAATCCGGCACCACGTAGTCGATCATCAAGATCCCCTTCAGCCTCTTGCGGGCCGCCTCGACCACGGTGGTCGCCCATTGAAGCTGCTCGTAGGTGGGGATGAACGCGGCGCGGTTCTTGAGCGCCCAGCCGTAGTACTGGACCTGGGCCACCTCCAGGCGCTCGGCGTCCAGCTCGACGGCCATGTCGATCACCTCTTCGAGGTGGTTGAGGTTCTGCCGGTGCATGACCGCGTTGACGGTGAGCGGCATGCCGGCCTGGCGGACATAGCCCGCGACCTCGAGCTTCTTGCGGTGGCCGCCCTTGAAGTTGCCGATGCGGTCGGCGTTCGTCTCTTCGCTGTCCTGGAAGCTGATCTGGACGTGGTTGAGGCCCAGATCCGCAAGGCGATTGGTGCGCGCCTCGGTCAGCAGCACGGCCGACGTGATGAGATTCGTATAGAGGCCGATGTCGCTGGCGTGCTTCACGAGATCTTCGAGATCGCGGCGAACCGTGGGCTCGCCCCCCGAGAAATGCACTTGGTGAACGCCCAACTCGGCCGCCTCGTCGAGGATCCGACACCACGCCTTGGTGTCGAGCTCGTTGCTGGCGCGCTCGAGATTCACCGGATTGGAGCAATAGGGGCATTGCAGCGGACAACGGTGCGACAGTTCCGCGAGCAAGGCCAGGGGGGCCTCGACCCTTTTCGTCGGGTCCAGGACCGGGGGGGCTTCGACTTTCGTAGTCATGTCACGATGAATCCTTTGTCTGCCAAACCCTGCAACAACTCGACCACGTCCCTGCGTATGACATCGGGCGGCGCGTTGTATTTTTCAACGAGCGAACCGACGATGGCGTCCACGCTGGCTTTTCCGTCGCACAGCTTCAGCACCTCGACCGAGGTCTCGTCGGGAACAAGCAGCCTCTCGGGCGCCAGAACGACCCACTGCTGGCGCTGCTTGTTGAAATGAAACTTCACGTGCCGCGGCAAAGACGGCACGGAGGTTTCGCTAATGAGAACCCGGTCCGACATCAAAACCCTTCGGCACGAACGCTCCCGGAGGCACGTGCCCCTCGACGTAAGCGTGGTGCAAGGCATCGAGCTGCGTCCACAGAACTTCACACTTGAAAATCAAGGCGTTACAGACCGCCTCCTGCTGCTCCGGCGTGCGGGCCTCGCGCTTGGCAACCTCGAGGACATATTCCGCGTCGCGGGGCGCCTGACCCAAACGCTTGCGGAAATAGGCCATCGTCTCTTCGCTGACGAAATCGTAGTTCTCGAGCATGCCGGCGATCCGTTCCTTGTGGATGGTCGGCGCGAACAGCTCGGTCAAGGACGAGGTCATGCCCTCGAGCGGCGTGCGTTCCCTCACGTAGGTCACGTAGGCATCGACCGCGAACCGCGTGGCGGGCAGGATTCCCCGCGTCGACTCGACATAGTCGTGGTCCAGGCCCAGCCCGTCGGTGAGCTTGAACCAGCGCTCGATGCCGCCTTCGACATTCTCTCCGCCGTCATGGTCCTCCAGCCGGTGGCGCCATTCGCGGCGGATCTTCGGGTCGGAGATGCGCGACATCAGCGCCGCGTCCTTGATCGGGATCATGCATTGGTAGTAGTAGCGGTTGAGCGCCCAGGCCTGGACCTGGCCCTTGTTGAGCTTGCCCCCGTGCAGCATTTTGTGGAACGGGTGGAGGTTGTGATAGCGCTCGGCACCGATCTGCCGCAGCCGTTTCTCCAGTTCCTCCGGTGTCATCAATTTGCTCATCCAGCCATCTTCCTTTTTCTCTTCGCCGCGCGGTTCGGTCTCTCGGCCGTCGCGCACCATCGCTCCTGTTGCGCTTCGATGCTCCGGCCCTGCGGCGCCCCTAACGGCGCGCCGCCGCCTGGGAGCGAACCGGTTCGCGCGCCCCGGTTTGGGCCGCGCCCAGCTCGATTCGCATCCCGTCGAAGGACACCTCCCATCCGGCGCGCTCCGCCTGAAGCCGTTCCGGCGAACCGTCGATCAGAATCGGATTGGTGTTGTTGATGTGGATGAAGATCTTGCGGTGCACGTCCAGACTCTCGAAGGCGGCGATGGTCCCGTCGGGGCCCGAGTTGCTCATGTGCCCCATGCGCGCACCCGTCTTCACGCCCACGTTGTTCGCGATCATCTCGTCGTCCTGCCACAGCGTGCCGTCGAAGAAAACGAGCGGCGCACCCCGCAGGCGCGCGGCCAGATCCGGCGGCATCTTCTCGCAGCCCGGGATGTAGAAGAAATGATCGCCGCTCTCGCGCGAGGAAACCTTCAATCCGATCGTATCCTCGGGCTGGCTGCCGAACTTCGGACCCTTGGTCGCGTCCTCGAGGTAGAGAGCCACCTTTCCGGGAACGGTGAACGGCTCGACCACCAGCCCACTCGGCTTTCCGTCCGGCGTCTCGAGCTCGGTCGGCCGGTTCAGCGTGAACTCGCGCCGCGTCACGAATTCGGGATTGAGGACGTTGAAGATGTTGTTGGCGGCCAGCACCTGCTGCACCCGGTGGGTCGCGTAAACGACCAGCGGCTGGCTCTCGCGCAGATTGAGCAGCCCCGCGACGTGATCGACGTCGCCGTTCGTGAGCACCGCGCCCATGATCGGGCTGTGGCGGTGGCCGTGTTTGGGATGAAGCTCCGCGCGGTCGGAGATCTGTTGGCGCAGGTCGGGCGATGCGTTGAGCAGGAACCATTCGTTCTCGCGGGCGCTCACCGCCAGAGAGGACTGGGTCCGCGGGCTGGTGCCGGGCGCCCCCTTCCTCACCTTCTGGCAGACGGAACAGTTGCAGTTCCACTGGGGGGAACCGCCCCCAGCGCCCGATCCAAGAACGAGAATCCGCAACATCTTTGTCCCTCCTGTTTCGCAGACGCCGCGTCGGCGCCGCCTCGGCCCAGCCGAAACCACGCCGTGCCCGTCAAGCGGCCGCGCAGGCGCGCCGATTGTTCCCGAGGCCGACAGCGAATTCGATGATCGTCGGCGCCTGCCGGCCCATCTTATTGCCGCCGGAGCACGCCGTTAACCGCAAAGATTGTGCCACGGCCTCGCTGAACTGACACTGAGTGGCCCATTCATGGGCTATTCAGCTTGCCGGCTCGGGCCTTGCCGGTCCGGGTCTTGCCGGTCCGGCATCGGCGTGGAAATCGACGGGGGCCGCCTCAGTTCGACATATGGGCCTGGATCGCCCGGGCATAGGCCCCAAGGCGCTGCTCCAACAGGAGCGGCTCGTCGCATATGTAAGGCGTCAGCTTGGAGCGCTCGTCGTAAACCCGGGTGTTCCAATAAATCTCCTTGGTCAGGTCCGCCATCTTCGGATCTTCGGTGTCGACGCCGCTGGCGTCCATTTCGCGCTGCTTTTCCTGGAGATCGTTGAGCTTCGTCACCAGGGTTTCCTGGCGCTTCACGAACCTTTTGATGCCCCGTTGCATGGACGACCGCCGCGTCGAGATCGAATCGAAGACGCCGGCGAAGACCTCGGTCAAGAGCTTGTCCTTGTCGGGCCCGGCACGGGCGGCGAAATCGTCGATCAGCTTGACCCCCTCGGCGTCCTCGATCCCCTCCGACGTGAGATCGACCACCAGCGCCCGCACCGGTTCGTCATTGCCCCAAGTCTTGATCGCTTCGTCGATCGGCGGACCGCTCCAGATCGCGGCGGACGAAAGCTCGGGCGTGTACCGTTGCGGGCAAGGCCAATCCGGCTCCTCGCCGAGCCGCAGCGATTCCTGGACCGTCTCTTCGCCGCCCGGTGCGGCGGCACCGGCGGTCGTTCCGGGCGCGCCCGGCGCCGCCAGGGTGGTCGTGCCCACCGAAGTCGCGGCCTCTGTGGTCGCGGCCCCTGTGGTCGCGGCCCCCGTGGTGGCGGCCTCTGTCGCTGCCGCCGCGGTGGCCGCGGCGGCTGCTGCGGCTGCGGCATTTTCGGGCGCCGCGGGAGACGTTTCCGTAGCCGCGGTTTCAGAAGACGCGGCGCCTTCGGGGGCCGCACCTTCGGCCGATGCCGACCCGGATTCTGCGGGCTGCGCGGGAGCGGCTTCGGCCGGTGCCGCCTGTTGGGCGGTTGTCTCTTCCGGGGCCGCTTGTTCGGGCGCGACCGGCTCGGGGGCAGCTTGCTCGGCGGTTGTCTGTTCCAGCGCGGCCGGCTCGGGGGCCGCTTGCTCGGCGGTTGTCTGTTCCGGCGCCGCCGGTTCGGACGCGGCTTGTTCGGGGGCGGCCGGCTCGGGGGCGTTCCTTTGCACGGCGGTGTACGCCACCACCAGACCAACTGCGACCACGGCCGCGGCGACGATCAGGTTTCGCGTCGAAAACAGGGAAGGATCACGGGATGCTGTCACGGGTTTCTCCCAATATCGTCATGAATTCTCGTCGTACGGTCTTACCGGCGGTCGTACCGGAGGGTATGGTCACTTCACCACGAACTGCCCCACCATCCCCTTTTCCTCCAGGCCTCGCACCTTGAACTCGTATTTGCCGGGGCGGATGGGAACGAAGAACAGCTCCACCTCTCCCTCTTCCTCGAACACGAACCCGTCCAGCACCGGGGCGTCGATGGTGACATCGCCCGCCTCGATCTTCCGCACCCAGATGTTGCGGTAGAAGTCGGGCGCCACCAGCGCGTATTTCTTGAACCCCATCGCGCTGATCTTGAGGCTGTAGGCCTGTCCGGTCTCGAGGGCGTATTCCTTGACCGACATCGCGTAGTCGCTCTCCTTGGAGCCGAGCACCAGCGCCGGAAGGTCGGTGGCGTTAACCGCGAGATCGCCTTTGGCATGGGCCTGGCCCGCCCACAGGGCTGCAACCAGCATGCATGCCAAGATCCTCATCGTTCTTATCACGCCTCGTCTCCCTTGGTTTACGGCCATTGGTTTGCGGCCATTGCCGTGCCGGGTATCACCCGCCCGCGCCGGCCTTGCGGGCGATCAATCCCCGCGCCGGGTCGTATCCGACGATGGCCAGGCTCAGGAACACGACCGTGCATGCGACAGCGTACGCCAGATACTCCCATGTCACCCGACCGTAAAGGCCGAACCGGATGATCTCGACCGCGGCGGTGAACGGGTTGACCAGGCAGATCTGATAGAGGATGACGCTGGATTCCTGCATTTTCCACAACGGGTAAAGGGCCGATGACGCGAAGAACATGGGGAAGATCACGAAATTCATGATCCCGGCGAAATTCTCGAGCTGCTTGATCCAGGAGGACAGCAGCATCCCCAGGGCGCCCAGCATCAGCCCCGAGACGATCAGCGCCGGAAGGACGGTGAGGTATCCATAAGGCGGGGGCTGGATGTCGAAGAACCAGGCGATGACCAGGAACGCATAGACCTGGAACACGGAGACCGCCGTTCCCGCCAGGAGCTTGCAGACCAGCAGATACCAGCGCGGCAACGGACTGACCAGCAGCGTCCGCATGCTGCCCATCTCGCGGTCGTAGACCATCGAGAGCGAGCTCTGCATGCCGTTGAAGAGCTGGATCATGCCGATGAGCCCGGGCGCGATGTAGACTTCGTAGGTGATGTAGGTCTCGTAGGGAGGAACGATCGAGACGCCGAGCACCGACCGGAATCCGGCGGCGAACACCAGAAGCCACACCATCGGGCGCACCAGTGCCGAGAAAAATCGCTCGCGCTGATGGAAGAACCGCAGCGCCTCGCGCCATACGATTCCCAGGAAGCAGCGGTAATAGTGCACCAACGTCATTTACTTCGATGCCTTGGCGATCAGATTCGTGAACGCGTCGCGGATCTGCGCCGCGACAGCCTGTTGCACGACCTCGGGCACCGAGCCCTGGGCCAGGATGCGCCCCTCGTGCAGCACGATCACGCGGTCGCCGCCATCGACTTCGTCGATGAGATGGGTGGCCCACAGAACGGCGAGCCTTTCCTCCCTGCACAGGCGGCGCACGTGGCTGACGATCGCCTGCCGGCTGCCGATGTCGAGCCCAACCGTGGGCTCGTCCAGCAGCAGCAGCTGCGGCCGGTGCAACAGCGCCCGCGCCAGCTCCACCCGGCGGCGCTGACCGCCGGAAAGGGCACGGACCTTGTCGTGCCTCCGGTCCAGCAGTTCGGCGCGCTTGAGCTCGGCCTCGATGCGCGTGCGCGCCGCGCCCCAGGCGATTCCATGCAGCGCCGCGTGGTAGTGCAGGTTCTGCTCGACCGTCAGGTCGAGATCGAGCGTGGGCTGCTGGAACACGACGCCGATTCTGGCCAGCGCCTTCGACGACTGCTTGCGGACGTCGAAGCCGAAGATCCGGATCGTCCCCGAACGGTTGTTGTAGAGCCGGGTGATGAGCGAATAGAGCGTGGTCTTGCCCGCGCCGTTGAGCCCGAGCAGCACCGTGAAATCGCCGGGCTCGATCGTGAACGCGACCCCGTCCAGCGCCCGCTTGGGGCCGAAGTCGTGGACCAGGCCCTCGACCTGCAGCGCCGGCACGACCGGCGCCGTAGCCGGGGACTCTACGGCTTGACTACTACGCCCCACGGATACCTGCCTACCGGGATTGATTTCGTGACCTTGAGACTGTCGACGTCGACGACGCTGACGTCGTTGCTCACGCCGTTGGTGGTGTAGAGCGTCTTTTCATCGGGTGTGAAGGCGAGCTGCCACACCCGCTGCCCCACCAGCAGGTATTTGATCACCTCGAGCTTCTTTGCGTCGATCACCGCCACGTGGTTCGACGGCCCCAGCGCGACGAAGACGTACCTGCCGTCCTTCGTCAGCCGGATGCCGACGGCCTGGATCAAATCCTGGTTGACGCCCGCGATCTTGAATTCGATGCGTTTGATGAGCTTGTGGGTCGCGGCGTCGACCACCCGCACCGTGCCGCCCACCTCGGCCGACACCCAGACCTGCTTGCCGTCGGCCGTGAACATCGCCACCCGCGGGCGCGCGTCGACGAGCACGTTGTCGATCACGTCGAGCGACTTCGTGTCGATGAAGTGGGCCATATTGGTGGTCTCGGAGGTGTTGACCAGAACCTTGCCGTCCGGCGACATGCCCATGCCTTCCGGCTCCACGCCGACCGGGATTTGCTGAATGATCTGTTTGCTGTCGACGTCGAAGACCGTGACCATGTTGTCGTCTTCGTTGGACACATAGAGCGTGTGCCCGTCGGGGTGGAGGATGAGAAGCTCCGGGTCGGGGGTCGGGAAGCTGTAGACGACCTTCTTCGTGGCGAGATCGAGCGCCTCGATCTCGTTGTCGTCGCTCGCGCAAATGAAAAGCTTCGTGTTGTCCTTGCTGAGCACGATGCCGCGCGGCCGGTGGCCGACCGGGATGGTGTCCGTCACCTTGTCCGTCTTCGAGTCGATCACGCTGATTGTGTTGTCCTTCTCGTTGGAAACATACACGGTGTACGCCCGCGCGCCGCCCGAGAAAAGCCCGATGCCCAGCGCGACCGTCAGGGCGAAAAGCGATATCCTTTGTGTCCGAAATCCCATTCTGTACTCCGCGATTCCGCGTCCCTTGCGGCTTGAGCGACTATTTCAGCTTGCAGGTCGATTCCGGCTTGTCGTAGCCGAGCGTGTCGAGGTTGGTCACCGGGTGAATGAACTGGTCCAGCGGCGTGATGGACACCACCGTGCGGGCCCACGCCACCAGAATCGGCTCCCGCAGCTGACGGTCCCAGGACCGGTAATTCACCGGCACGCCCTTGAAGGCGCCGACGCCGAACTCCGGACTCAGCATATAGTCGCGCAGCTTCGCGAAATCGGTCGTCGTCGTCCGCAACGCGGCTTCGCCCAAGGAGCGCACCGCGATCCAGGCCGCATAGTCCACCGGCGTCATCCAGCGGTGCGCCAACCTCTCGAAACGGTGCTGAAGCTGCGTGGCGCCCCATTTGTCATGGGTCGGGTGCCATGCGGTCGGGATCAGGCCCTGCGTGCCGGCGACGGGGCGCGGGTCCCAAGTCTGGTACATCAGTTGATCGCCGATATTGTCGCTTTCGTCGGCCACCACCAGGATGTCGTAGCTGACGTTCTGGGTGAATATCGGGATCTCCTGGGCTTCGGTCCTGCGCACCTTCTCGGGGCTGTATTCCCATTTGCGCTCCTCGACGATCTTGGCGCCGAACTTCTTGGCCGCGCGCTTGACCGCGTCGGCGTAGAGGCGGTCGCCCGGCTGGTCTCCGACCACGAGGAACCACTTGTTCCACTTCTTCACGAGCAGGTATTGCGCCAGCGCATCGGCAAGCATGGCGCGGTTCGGGATCACGTGCAGAACGTTGGTGCGGCAGTCCTGGTTGCGCAGGCTGTCTTCCCTCGCCCCGGCGTTGAACAGGAGTGTGTCCTTCGCCTCGGGCAAATCGGCGAGCTTCAGCAGATCGGCGGCGGGAAGATCCACGATGATGAAATGCTGTCCTTCCGCGACCAGCTTCTTGAAGGCCGCGACGACATCGCCCTTGAGCGGCACGGTCACGGTCTCGAGCTCGAATTTCTGGTGCGTGAATGTGCCGGTCGTGTTGTTGTCGTCGATGGCGAGCTTCGCGCCGGCCTCGCCTTCGTCGGTCGGGTTGACGTCGATGATCGCCGGCGGCGGCGGTGGATTCTTTTCCTGGGTCAGGAACGCGAGGTGGAAGCTTTGCACCTCCACCTTGGCCGGCTTCGCCTCGGCGCCCGCCGGTTCCGCCTTGGGCTGCGCCCCCATTTTGGGCTGCGCGCTAGTCTCGGGTGCGGCCGGCTTTTCTTCCGCGGCCGCGGCGATGCCGCGCCCTTGGGGCGCCCCGGCCGTCAAGACGGCGAGAATGGCGACGCAGATGATTGCCGGAAACCTGATCATGGTTTCATCCTCGATGCGGACACATACCGATACCGGGAAGCGGTCGATGTTCGAGACGCATTGCGCCGGCTATTATCCCCGAACACCGGGCGGGTTCAAGGAGCAGGCGCGTCACAGCCGTTACAATAAGTGCTTGTTCCGTCAATATATGCCGCCTCGGCTGAACGCATCCTGAACGCATTCTATACTTATGTTTAGCCGTCCGCTCTCCGCCTTGCCCGCGAGGCTGCGGGCTTGCGCCGGGCCGGCGGCTAGGGCATCGCCCGTACCGCTAGATAGGCAAGTGTCGCGGCGTTGACCAGGAAGAGGGCCGTCGCGGCCCACCGCACCAGGGCTCCCCGGCGCCGCAGCGCCAGATGCCCGGCCCATCCGACGCCCAGCAGCCCCGGGACCGTGCCGAGTGTGAACGCACCCATGGCGAGGGCACCCG
>JBAVNO010000276.1:0-1709 GCA_049691095.1 Alphaproteobacteria bacterium
TGCGAGATCGACTTCCTGGCGCCCGCGCGCCTCGATGATCTGCTTGAGGTCGAAACCCGCCTCTTGGAGGCGGGCGGCGCGTCGCTCTCGGCCGAGCAGCGCATCCGTCGCGAGGGCGACGAGATCACGCGGCTCAGCGTGCGGCTCGCCTGCATCAACTCCGCGGGGCGCCCGGTCCGGATACCGGCCGGCTTGCGCTCCGCGATCCGGACACTGGCACGCAGCTAACCGAGAGTTCACGAATGGAAAGCACGATTGTAGATACGGCCGCGCTCGCGGGTTCAACCGACGCCTACAGCCTTTCGATCTGGGCGTTGTTCCTGCGCGCCGACATCGTCGTGAAAGCGGTCATCCTGGCGCTTTTCCTGGCCTCGTTCTGGAGTTGGGCGATCATCTTCGAAAAGGTGATGCGGATGCGCCGCCTCAACGCGCTCACCGCCGACTTCGAGGACAGCTTCTGGTCGGGCGGGTCGCTGGACGATCTCTATGACCGCATCGGCGCCCATCCCCAGCATCCGATGGCCACCGTGTTCGCGGCGGCGATGCGGGAATGGCGGCGCTCGACCTCGAAGGGACGGGTTTCCGGCAACGGCGGGGGGCTCGAGAGCCTGAAGGAGCGGATCGAGCGCATCATGCAGGTGGCGGTCGGCCGCGAGATGGATCAGCTCGAACGCTACATGATCTTCTTGGCCTCGGTCGGCGCCACCGCGCCGTTCGTGGGACTGTTCGGCACGGTGTGGGGAATCATGAACAGCTTCCAGGCGATCGGGCAAACCCACAACACCAGCCTGTCGGTGGTGGCGCCCGGCATTGCCGAGGCCCTGTTCGCGACCGCGCTTGGCCTGGTGGCGGCGATCCCGGCGGTGATCGCCTATAACAAGCTGAGCAACGATTTGGGGCGCTACGCCAACCGGCTCGGATCGTTCGCCGGCGAGTTCAGCGCCATCCTGTCGCGGCAGCTCGAGGAGGGCCGCTAGAATGGCGGTCACGGTCAGCACCGGCGCGAACCGCGGCCGCTACCGGCCGATGGCCGAGATCAACGTGACGCCCATGGTGGACGTCATGCTGGTGCTCCTGGTCATCTTCATGATCACGGCGCCGCTTCTGACCGTCGGCGTCCCGGTCGACCTGCCCAAGACCCAGGCGGCCACCATCAACGAGGCGATCGAGCCGCTGGTCATCAGCATCAACGGCGAGGGCAAGGTCTTCATCCAGGAGACCGAGACCCCGGTCGAAAACCTGATCGCCCGGCTGCAGGCGATTACGGAAAATAAACCCGACACCCGCATCTTCGTGCGCGGGGACAAGTCGATCGCTTATGGGCGCATCTTGGAGATCATGGGACTGGTCAGCGTGGCCGGGTTCACGCACGTGGCCCTGGTGGCCGAGCTTCCCCAGGGCGCGCCGGCGCCGATCGCCAAGCCCGCGCCGCAACCCAAACCTTCGAACCGCTAGCGAGGCGGACGGGCGCATGCATCGCGCATCGGTCTTTTCGGCTCTCATGCACGTGGCGATCCTGCTGTTCGCCTATTTCGGCCTGCCGCACTTCGCCAGCCTGCCGCCGATGGTCGATTACCCGGTGCCGGTCGAGATCGTGACCATCGCCGAGAAGACCAACGCACCCCCGCCCAAGCCCGAGCCGCCGAAACCCGAGGAGGCGAAGCCCGAGCCCCCGCCGCCCGAGCCGCCCAAGGCCGAGGCGCCGCCCC
>JBAVNO010000277.1:0-2089 GCA_049691095.1 Alphaproteobacteria bacterium
CATGCCTGACGGGCGGGACGCCTATACGGCGCGGACATTTTCCCGCATCGCCGACATCAGTGCTGCGGCGTGGGATGCCTGCGCCGGCGGCGCCAACCCGTTCGTGTCCCATGCGTTCCTGAGCGCGCTGGAGGAAAGCGGGTCGGCCACGCCCGAAACCGGCTGGGCGCCCCGGCACGTGGCGATCGAAGACGCGGGCGGCGCGGTCGTGGCCGCCGCGCCCATGTATGTGAAGTCCCATTCCTTCGGCGAATACGTGTTCGACCACGGCTGGGCCGACGCCTATGAGCGCGCCGGCGGGCGCTATTACCCCAAGTTTCAGATCGCGGTGCCGTTCACGCCGGTGCCGGGGCCGCGCCTCCTGGTGCGGCACGAATACGCTGATAACGGGGCCGCGGGCGAAGCCGCGCTGGCGGCCGCGATCGAGGAGCTGGTGCGGCGCTACGGCGTGTCGGGCGCCCACGTCACCTTCGCCCCCGAGGACCAGGTCGAGCGGCTGGCCCGGCGCGGCTGGCTGGTGCGGCTCGGCTACCAGTTCCATTTCGAGAACCCCGGCTATGGGAGCTTCGAGGATTTCCTCGCCGCCCTGTCGTCGCGCAAGCGCAAGGCCGTGCGCAAGGAGCGGGCGGCCGCGCTCGCCGACGGGCTGACGGTGCGCGCGCTGCGCGGCCCCGAGATCGAGGAGCGCCATTGGGACACGTTCTTCGATTTCTACATCTCCACCGGCGACCGCAAATGGGGCAGCCCCTACCTGACGCGCGCGTTCTTTTCGGCTCTGGGCGCCGCGATGGCGGAGCGCGTCGTCCTGTTCCTGGCCGAGCGCGGGGGCAGGCCGGTCGCGGGCGCGCTCAACCTGGTGGGGCCCGATGCGCTCTACGGGCGCTATTGGGGCGCGCTCGAGGACCACAGGTTCCTGCACTTCGAGCTCTGCTATTACCGGGCCATCGAGTTCGCCATCGCGCACAAGATCGCCCGCGTCGAGGCCGGCGCCCAGGGGCCCCACAAGATCAGCCGCGGCTACCTGCCCCGGCCCACCTTCAGCGCCCATTTCCTGCTCGATGCGGCGCTGTCCCGCGCAGTCGCCGATTTCCTGGCCCGTGAGCGCCGGCAGGTGGCGTTCGAGATGCGCGCGCTTTCGGAGTCCTCGCCGTTTCGCGCCGGCCGGCCGGCGGACGAAGGATGAACGGCGGATGAACGCGCGGGCCGTCTTATTGATCCACCGCGTGGACACCGCAGCCGGATTGCGCAATCATCTCGCCCAGCGATCCCCGTATCGGAACGAGAGGTGTCTTCGATGATGGAACGGATGTTTCGGCCCCTGGTCCTGGCGGCGGTGTCCGCCGCGGCCCTTGTGGCCTTGGGACCGGCGGCCATGGCGCAGCAGGAAAAGGTCGTCGCCGACGGGAAGGGCGAATACGCGGAGAATTGCGCCGTGTGCCACGGCGAGTCCGGCAAGGGCGACGGCCGGATGGCCGAAATCCTCAACATTCCGCCGGCCGATCTCACCCAGATCGCGAAGAAGAACGGCGGGATGTTCCCGTTCTGGAAGATCTACGCCAAGATCGACGGCGAAGAGCCGGTCAAGGGACACATGTTCTCGCTGATGCCGATCTGGTTCGAGCGCTTCCAGGGCGACGAGAAGAAGCCCGGCTATCTGCCGGCGCATGTCCGCATCCTCGAGCTGACACACTACCTGGAGTCGATCCAAACCAAGTAGCGGCAGAGCTGCGGCCTCCGCACGCGTTCTTCATGGCCCCAATTCCCCCTCACCCGAACCCTCTCCCCCCGGGGGAGAGGGAGGGACCCGCCCTCGGGCGGGAGGGTGAGGGAACGCGCTTTAAGAACCCAATTCCCCCTCACCCGAACCCTCTCCCCGCGGGGGAGAGGGAGGCGTCCGCCGTCAGGCGAAAGGGTGAGGGAACGCGCTTTAAGACCCCAATTCCCCCTCACCCGAACCCTCTCCCCCCGGGGGAGAGGGAGGCGTCCGCCGTCAGGCGAAAGGGTGAGGGAACGCGCTTGCAACGTATCCGGAATTTACGCGAAGGCGTCGTTCGAGACGCTATTCCACCAGCGCGGGAACCTTCGGGGC
>JBAVNO010000278.1:0-9841 GCA_049691095.1 Alphaproteobacteria bacterium
GGAGGCGTTAACGATGTACAGTCAGTCCACCCGGGAAATATGGGTGACGGTCGAGCCCATTTACCTGGACGACCAGTCCTCGCCCGAGGACAGCCATTTCGTTTGGGCCTATCACGTGCGCATCGAGAATCGCGGCCCGCAAACGGTCCAGCTTCGCTCCCGGCACTGGCGGATCACCGATTCGCTCGGACGTACGCAGGAGGTGCGGGGCGCGGGCGTGGTCGGCGAACAGCCGGTGCTGAACCCGGGCGACACGTTCGAATACACGAGTGGTACGCCGCTCACCACGCCGTCGGGAATCATGGTCGGCACCTATCGGATGGTAACCAACGACGGCGAGGGCTTCGACGTGGCCATACCCGCCTTTTCGCTCGACAGCCCCCACCAGGAACGCAAGATCAACTAGACGGACTCGTTCGGGGGCGCGGAATTCGGCCCGCCCTCCACGCCAAATGGGGCCCCGATGGAGCATGACGGGGCGCCGGCAGGGCTCGATTTTCACTGGCGCGGGAAGGCCCGCCATTCCAATATTGCGAAGGCGGCGGCAATGGTCCGGCACCCCACGGGCCGCTTGATTCGGCGCGCCAAAGGCCCACATGGTCTTGTGGCGCCGCCGGGGGCAGAGGAACCCGCATTGCCGTGGCGGCCGAACCGCCTGTCAGCCGAACGCGTGTCAGCCGTACCATACCGGACCGGGGCAAGGAGACGATCGTGAACGCGCCTGAATCCTCCTATCTCAAGGTATCCGCCGCACCCAAGGGCGAAGGCTCGCCGCAATCGCGGCGTCCATCCCGCGCCGAGGCCGAAGAGGCGGTGCGCACGCTCCTTCGCTGGGCCGGCGACGACCCGGCGCGCGAGGGGCTGCTCGAAACCCCGAGCCGCGTGGTGCGCTCCTACGAGGAGTTCTTCTCCGGCTACGCCGAGGATCCGGTCGAGATCCTACAGCGCACCTTCGAGGAGATCGAAGGGTATGACGAAATGGTGGTGCTCAAGGACATCCGGTTCGAGTCCCATTGCGAGCATCACATGGCGCCCATCATTGGCATCGCGCACGTCGGATACTTGCCGAACCGCCGGGTGATCGGCATCAGCAAGCTCGCCCGCATCGTCGAGATCTATGCCCGGCGCCTTCAGATCCAGGAGAAAATGACGGCGCAGATCGCCAACACCATCGAGGAAGTGCTGCAGCCCAAGGGGGTCGCGGTCGTGATCGACGCCGCGCACCAGTGCATGACGACGCGGGGCATACACAAGCCCGGGGTCAGCATGATCACCAGCCGCATGCTGGGTCTGTTCCGCAGCAATCCCTCCACGCGGCGCGAGTTCCTCGCCATCATCGGCAGCCCGTCGGACCACCTGCACAACGTGTAGCGGTTTCTCCCGACGCCCGTTCCCGAACGCCGGGATGCCGGCACGGGGCGCCCCCTGCCCTATGGACAGTCCCGCCCGATTGGCCAATCATGGCCGATCAGGTGAAGGGGGACCTACGGCTGGCCCGTGATCGATTTCCGGCCCGTTTTCTTCGTAATCGGAATTCTGCTGACGACGCTGGCGGTGGTCATGTGCCTGCCGGCGCTGATCGATGCCGCGTGGGGTAATCCCGACTGGGCCGTGTTCGCCAGCTCCGCGGCCATCACGCTCTTTGTCGGCGTGGCGTTGATCCTGACCAACCGCCGCCCCCGATTCTCGATCGAGATACGCGAGGCCTTCCTGCTGACAACGCTGGCATGGGTCGTGGCGGCGGGCGCGGGCGCGATGCCGTTCGTGTTCTCGGAACTGCATCTCAGCTTCACCGACGCCTATTTCGAAGCCATGTCGGGCATCACCACGACCGGATCCACCGTGATCGTGGGTCTCGACGTGCTTCCTCCGGGAATTCTGCTGTGGCGCTCCCTGCTGCAACTCCTGGGCGGCATCGGGTTCATCGTCATCGCCGTCGCCGTGCTGCCCCTTCTGAGAGTGGGCGGCATGCAGCTTTTCCGGATGGAATTCTCGGACAAGTCGGAGAAGGTCTTGCCCCGGGCGGCGCAGATCGCCAGCGGCATCGGCGTCATCTACATCGCCTTCGTCGCGTTGTGCGCCACCGCGATGTGGGCGGCGGGCATGACCGGGTTCGAGGCCGTCAACCATGCGATGGCCACGCTGTCCACCGGAGGTTTCTCCACCTCCGACGGCTCCATCGGGCATTTCCGGAGCCCGTTGATCGACGGCATCACCATCGTGTTCATGCTCATCGGCGGGGCGCCGTTCGTGCTCTATCTCCAGGCGGTGCAGGGCAGGCTCTCGCCGCTGCTGCGGGACAGCCAGGTCCGTACCTATCTGGCGCTATTTCTTGCGGCGTCCGTCGTGCTCGGGGCGTGGCGCTGGCTGAGCGGGACGGATTCGTTGCTTCATGCGCTGCGCGAGGCCACGTTCACCGTCGCTTCGATCATGACCACGACCGGGTTCACGACCGCGAACTACGATCTTTGGGGCGGCTTTTCCGCCTGCCTCATCCTTTTCCTTACGGCCGTTGGCGCCTGCACGGGCTCGACGGCCGGGGGAATCAAGATCTACCGTCTCGAGGTCCTCTACGTCACCACCATCGCCCAGATGCGCCATCTCATCCATCCCCACGGGATGTTCTTGCCCGCTTACAACGAACGGCCGATTCCCGAACAGGTGGCCGGGTCCGTCATGGGATTCTTCTTCCTGTTCGCGCTCGTCTTTTCGCTGCTTTCGTTCCTGCTGAGCGCACTCGGCCTCGATTTCATCACCAGCATTTCCGCGGTCGCGACGGCGATGGCCAACGTCGGCCCTGCGTTGGGCAAGATCGTCGGCCCGGCGGGGAATTTCGCTTCGCTCCCCGACGCCGCCAAGTGGCTGCTCAGCATCGGCATGCTGGTCGGGCGGCTGGAGCTCTTCACGGTGATGGTGCTGTTCGCGCCAAGATTCTGGCGCGGTTGAGGATGCCATGCGCCCTAGCCTGCGAAACATGACAACGGCGACGGAATCCAGACTCCGGGATTCGCGGCGCGGGAGACCGACCGGTGATTGATTTCCGCCCCGTTCTTTTCGTCATCGGCATCCTGCTCGCGGCGCTGGCCGCGGTGATGGCGGTCCCTTCCGCCGTCGATCACCTGGCCGGCAACGTGCATGACGGACAGGTCTTCGCGATTTCGTCCGTCATCACGCTCTTCTTCGGAGTCTCGCTCGTTCTCACCAGCCGCATAGAGGATCTTGCGCTCGACGTGCGCCAGACCTTCGTCGCCACCACCTTGGCATGGATCGTAGCCGCGGTTTTCTGCGCCATGCCGTTCGTCTTCTCCGAAGTTCACCTGCGGCCGGTCGACGCCTTCTTCGAGGCCATGTCGGGGATCACCACCACCGGTTCGACGGTCTTGTCCGGCCTCGACCAGGCGCCGCCCGGCCTTCTGTTGTGGCGTGCCCTGCTGCAATGGCTGGGCGGGCTCGGCGTCATCGCCATGGCGACCGTCGCGTTGCCCGCGCTTCGGGTCGGCGGCATGCAGCTCTTTCGCATGGAGACGTCCGCGGCCGCCGAGCGGGCCCAGCCGCGCATGGCCCAGATCGCGACCGGCGTGGCCCTGATCTATGTCGGCCTGACCACGGTATTCGCGACCGCCCTCTGGTTCCTCGGCATGAAGGGCCTGGAGGCGGTCGTCCACGCCATGACCGCCATCGCGACCGGCGGGTTCTCCACCTCCGACGAATCCGTCGGCCATTTCCACAGCGGCAGCATCGAGGCGATGCTGACCGTCGCCATGCTGCTGGGCGGGCTTCCGTTCGTATTGATGGTCCAGGCGCTTCGCGGCAATCCCGGCCGCCTGTTCCGCGACAGCCAGGTCCATTGGTACCTTGGCGTGGCCCTGATCGCCGCCGCGGTCATGGCGGCCTGGGAATACGCCAACACGGACGCGCCATTCCTGGCCGCCGTGCGCGAGAGCGCATTCAACATGGTCTCGATCATGACCGGGACCGGATTCACGACCGGCGGCTATACCACCTGGGGCGGGCTGACGGCCGAGCTGTTCTTTTTCTTCATGATCGTGGGCGGGTGCGCCGGGTCGACGACCGGCGGCATCAAGATCTTCCGCTTTCAGGTCATCTACGAAACCGCACAGGCGCAGGTGAACCGTCTGATCCAGCCCAACGGCATCTTCATCCCCTATTTCAACGACAAGCCGATCTCCGAGGAGGTGAGCAACTCGGTGATGGGATTCTTCTTCCTGTTCGCAGTGACGTTCGCGCTGCTGGCGCTGGCGTTGAGCCTCTTGGGCCTCGACTTCGTGACCAGCATCTCGGGCGCGGCCACGGCCATCGCCAATGTCGGCCCCGGCATCGGCAGCGTGATCGGGGCCGGAAAGACCTTCGCCAGCCTGCCGGACGCGGCGAAATGGCTTCTGTCCTTGGGCATGCTGCTGGGTCGGCTGGAGATTTATACCGTCCTGGTGCTGTGCGCGCCGTCGTTCTGGCGCGCCTGAATCGCCGCCGTCACGGCCCGCCGTAGCCCAATACCGGCGTGAATCCGAGGCCTAGAGAAGGGCGCTCTTCAGGAACAGCGGGATGTTCTTTTCCATCTCGGCGTTGAAGTCGCGCATGGCCGACTCGGTGAGGTCGTACCAGGTGCGTTCGCGATCGTTGAGCGTGATGTCCTCGGGCACGGTCTGGGAGCGTTCCGACCGCGCGGTGGCGAAGGCCTGCTTGAACCCGCGGTCGCCGTAAACCTCGATCACGACATCGACGACGATGTCGTACCGTTGCCCTTGCTCGGTCGTGAAGTAGCCTTTCAGATCCTCAACCTTCGGGAGCTCGGCTTCGGTCACGCTCGCATCCTTGATGATGACCTTGGCCACACCGGACGGACCCGCGGCCAACAAGCGGTCCTCTATCCACTGGCGCACGGCCTTTTCCGGGGGGATCGGGAACAGGTGCTCGACGTGCGGCGGCTTGAACGTCGGCTTGAACTCGGACACCACCTCGATGCGCGCCACGTTGAGCTTGAAGGGAGTCACGTGACTCCAAGTGAGGTCCGCGAATTTCTGGCGCGGCGGCGGCTGGGCGCACGATCCCGCCACCAGCAGGAGGATCAGCGCCGCGATGGGACGGACGAGGGAAAGACGGAGCATGTCACCGGCTCGGTTTATTTGGAGCGGCATATACTGGCACGGTGCGGAATCCGCTTGCAAGACGCCACCCGGCGCCCGGGCGATCACATCTGCGGCAAGTCTTCGAGGTCCGTCTCGTCGAATTCATAGGCGGCGTTGCAGAACTGGCACCGGACCTCGATCCGGCCGTCGATTTGGAGCGAGGACAGCTCGTCGAACGGAATGGCGGCGAGCGCCCGCTCCACCCGCTGGCGCGAGCAGCGGCAGCGGTGGACCAGCGGCCGGCTCTCGAACACGGTGACCGAATCCTCGGGGAACAGGCGGAGCAACAGACGCTCGGGCGTGAGATCGGGCGACAGAAGCTCGCGATCGGTCAGGCTGGCAAGCAGGATGCAGGCCCGCCGCCAATGGTCGTCCGTTTCCTCGTCGTCGGCACCCGCCTCCCCCGGTTCCGGCCCGCCCGCGGATGGCAGGCGCTGCAGCATCATCGCGCCGGCGCGCCAATGGGCCCGATCGTGGCCGTTGCCGTTCTTCGATGCGGCCACGTGGAGGCCGGCCGCGATCTGCTCCGATTGCCTCAGATATTGGCGGGCGCAGTCGGCGAGCGTCGCGCCCGCCAGCTCCACGATGCCCTGGTAACGCTCGGTATCCGGCCCTTGATCGACGGTGAAGGCGAGATAGCCCGCGCCCAGCAGCTTCGGCACCGACCGCAGGACCGTCCCGGCGCGATGTGCGCCGGATTCCGCGGTGCCGTGGAGGCGCGCCGCATCGAAGCTGGCGTAACCGCGCATCTCGCCCTCGCTGGTGACGTCGGCGACGATCATCGAGACCGGACCGTCCCCTTTGGTCTGAAGGCTGAAGACGCCGTCGTATTTCAGCGCCCCTGCCATGACCGCGGTGAGCGCCAGCGATTGCGACAACAGCCCGCCGACCTCGTCGGGATAGCCATGGCCCGCGACGACCTGGTCGGCCACGGTGCCGAGCCGCACCAGGCGCCCGCGAATCCCGAGTTCCTTGAGTTGGAACGGCAGCAGGAAGTCGGACCGTTCGATTCGCATCGTCACGACAAGCCCGCGCCTAGCCGAGGCACCAGATCAGGACCCCCTTTTGCGCGTGGAGGCGGTTTTCCGCTTCATCCCAGACCACCGATTGCGGGCCGTCGATCACCGATTCGGTCACTTCGTCGCCGCGATGGGCCGGCAGACAGTGCATGAAGATGGCCTCGCGGTCGGCGCGCGCCATCAAGGCGTCGTCCACGCGGTAGGGCGCCAGCAGCACGCGGCGTTCGGCTTCGTTGGTGACGCCCATGGAGACCCAGGTGTCGGTGACCACGCAGTTTGCGCCGGCAACCGCCTCGCCCGCATCGCGCGTGACGGACACGTCGCCGCCGTTCGCTTGCGCCCACTCGACGTCCCTGCGCGGGGGCTCGAGCTCCTTCGGGCAGGCGAGACGCAGGCTGAAGGAGAAGCGTGCGGCGGCGTGAATCCAGGACGTGGCGACGTTGTTGCCGTCACCGATCCAGGCCACCGTCTTCCCGGCGATGGGGCCGCGCTTTTCCTCGATGGTCATGATGTCGGCCATGAGCTGGCAAGGGTGGGTCCGCTCGGTGAGCCCGTTGATCACGGGCACCGTGGCGTGGGCCGCCATTTCGAGGAGTTTGTCCTCGGTGTCGGTGCGCATCATGATCGCGTCCACGTAGCGCGACAGCACGCGGGCCGTATCGGCGATGGTTTCGCCTCGGCCGAGCTGCGTTTCCGTATGGGACAGGACGACGGCGTCGCCGCCCAACTGTTTCACGCCCACCTCGAAGGACACCCGCGTGCGGGTGGAGGGGCGCTCGAACACCATCGCCAGCGTCTTGCCGGCCAAGGGCCGCGCGCCGCCCGGCTGCCGGCCGCCCATTTTCAGGTCGTTGGCGCGATTGAGGATCTCGCGCAGCGTCGCGTAGTCCAGCCGGTCCAGGTCGAGGAAGTTCTTGGGCTTGTTCATCCCTGTCCGTCCCCGCGGCTCCGCCAATCGGCGCACACCGATTCCAGGATCCCGCAGGCCTCCAGGGCCTGCTGCTCCCCGATCACCAGCGGCGGCAGGACGCGGATCACGTTGTTCCCGGCCCCCGCCGTCAACAGGCCGGCCTCGCGCAACCTCGCCTGAAGGACGGCGTTGGGAACCACGCATTCGAGGCCCAGCATCAGCCCCACGCCCCGCACCCCCTGGATGATCTGCGGGTACTGGGCCGCGATCCGTTGCAGTTCGCGCTTCAGAAGCGCGCCGGTGCGTCTCACGTTCTCCAGGAAACCGTCCGCCAGCATCACATCGAGGACCGCGTTGGCCACCGCCATCGCCAGCGGATTGCCGCCGAAGGTCGAGCCGTGGCTGCCCGGCGTTATGCCCGTCGCGGCGCGTTCGGTGGCGAGGCAAGCGCCGATCGGAAACCCGCTCCCCAGCCCCTTCGCCAGCGCCATGACGTCGGGTGCGACCCCCGCCCATTCATGGGCGAACAGGCGCCCGGTGCGGCCCATGCCGCATTGGACCTCGTCGTAGAACAGCAACAGGCCGAACTCGTCCGCCACCGCGCGCAAGCCGCGCATGTAATCGGCGTCGGCGACCACGACCCCGCCCTCGCCCTGGATCGGCTCGACCAGGATCGCGGCGGTCTCGGACCCCACGGCCGCCCGAAGCTCGTTCAAATTGCCGAAGGCCACGTGGTCGAACCCGTCCAGAAGCGGCTCGAACCCCTTGGTGTGCTTGTCCTGGCCGCCGGCCGAGATCGTGGCCATGGTGCGGCCGTGAAATCCGTTGTTGCAGCAGATGATGCGGTAGCGGTGCGGCTGGCCGGTGTCGTCGTAATACTTGCGGATCATCTTGATGCCGCACTCGACCGCCTCCGCCCCCGAATTGCAGAAGAACGCTCGGTCGGCGAAGCTGTTCGCGACCAGCCGTTCGGCCACCCGCTCCTGGCCCGGAATCCGGTACAGGTTGGAACAGTGCCACAGCTTGCTTCCCTGCTCGGTCAGGGCGGCCACCAGTTTCGGGTGGCTGTGGCCCAGCGCGTTGACCGCGATTCCGGCCGCGAAGTCCAGGTAGCGGCGGCCGTCGGTCCCGAACAGATAGGCGCCCTCGCCCCGCTCGAAGGCGAGATCGGCCGGCATGTACGTGGAAAGAAGCGCAGACACCACGGTCCTCTCGGATCGCACCACGATAGGGGTTCCGACCCCAAGTTCCAGGAAAGCGCGGGAGTATCTGAGTTTAGCCCGGGCCTGTCAACGCGGGCGGCCCGGGCGGCCACGCCCTTTCCGGGCTCGGAAACGAGGGTTTTCGCGGCCTTCCGGGGGGTGCGGGCGCCGCAACCGGCGCATTCCGACGAGCGCCGCAACCGGCGCGGGCGGCCCGCCGGCTCAGTCCTTGAGCTTGTAGCCGCTCTTGAACATCAAATGGCACACCAGCCACAGCGCGCAATCGACCCCGGCCAGCGTCACGAGACCCGCCGTGAGCGACCCGTCGGCATGGCCGATGAACCCGTAGCGGAAGCCGTCGATCATGTAGAAGAACGGGTTCAGGTGCGCCACCACGTGCCAGAAGCCGGGCAATCGTTCGACCGAATAGAACGTCCCCGAAAGGAACGCCAGCGGCGTGATGACGAAATTCGTGACCGCAGCCATGTGATCGAACTTCTCGGACCAGATGCCGCCGACGATCCCAAGCAGTGACAGCGCCAGCGAGGCCGCCACCGCATGGAACAGCAAGAAGGCCCAGGAATGCACCCGAAGCGGCACGAACACCGCGATCGCCGCCGCGGTGACGAGGCCCACGAGCAGGCCCCGAACCACGCCGCCCACCGCATAGCCGAAGGTGAGCTCGCCCGCGGTCAAGGGCGGCATCAGCACGTCGACGATGTTGCCCTGGACCTTGGCGATGACGATCGAGGACGAGGTGTTGGCGAAGGCGTTCTGGGTCATCGCCATCATGATGAGCCCGGGGGCGAGGAAGTTCACGAACGGAACCCCGCCCACCATCTGCACCGCGCGGCCCAGCGCCAGGGTGAAGATGGCGAGGAACAGCAGCGTGGTCACCACCGGCGCCGCCACCGTCTGGGTGAACACCTTGAGGAAGCGGCGCACCTCCTTGGCGGTCAGCGTCCACAGGCCCAGCCAGTTGGCGTGGCCGAGCGGCACGAATTGCGGCATCGGGGGCATCGGGGCGTGCGGCTCCATGGGGGCCGAACCTTACGTCCGGCGCGCCGCCCAGGCAATATGGGCGGCAATATCGGGACCAAAATCGGCGGCGATATCGGCGGCATGATCGGCTTCCTGGCTTGGCGGCTCCGGACGTGCGATTCTGCCCCGGCCATGGCGCGATTGCGTTCCCACCCCTCCCGGCCGCGGCGGCAGTTCGACCCGGCCGCCGCCCAACGCCCGCCTGCGGAGGTAGTGAGCATTAAGGAGTTGGAGGAGGCGGCGCTCCGGCATCTCGCCCGCTATGCGACCTCCGCGGAAAATCTCCGCCGTGTCCTGATGCGCCGTCTCGCCCGCGCCGCGCCGGCGCGCGGTCAAGGCGAGACCCAGGCCAGGAAAGAGATCGACGCTCTGCTCGCCAGGTTCCGGTCGGCAGGCCTCCTGGACGACCGGGCCTATGCCGAGGCCGTGGTGCGGACGCAACGGCGCCGCGGCGCCTCGGGCCCCGCCATCCGGGCTCGGCTGGCGGCCAAGGGCGTCGATCGGCAAACCATCGACGCGGTG
>JBAVNO010000279.1:0-5521 GCA_049691095.1 Alphaproteobacteria bacterium
TTCCGGCAGAGCGCCGCGGCGCGGCCGGCGGGCCGGTGCCGGTGCGTCGGACGATCCACGGTCCGATCCGGCCTGAGTCCGATCCGGCCCGCCCTTTGGTGACCGTCCGGCTACTGGGTGTCCACCACCTCCCAGGCGCCGTCGGGCTGCTGGCACGCGGTGCCATAGGCCACTTCCTGACGGCCGCCGATGGTGACCGTCTGCTGGAACTCACGGCAGTAGCGGCCCGTCGTGCTGGTGCCGTCGCGGAGCGTGACCACGTTTCCCGACGCGCCGTTGTCGTTCCAGGTGATGGTTTCGCCGACGCGCGCGGCCGTGGCGCGGATCTGCGCCGTCTCCAGCGCGCGCTGCTGCGACTCGTTCAGATATTCGAGCACGCCGAGCGTGATCGCGGTCAGCGCCAGCCATTGATAGGCGTCGTCGTCCCGGCGATACGAGCCGTAGCCGCGGTAGACAGGTCCGTGCGGACGGACGACCTCGACCTGGCGGTACGGCCGGACACGCCCCGGAACCACGACGACTTTGGGGGCCGGGCGGTACGGATTCACGATCACCGGCCGCCAGTTGCCTCCGTCCACCCGGGCCGAAGGCCGACGGTCGTTTCGATGGTGAGAGTCGTCACGATGGTCGCGCTGCAGCTGCCCGGCCCACCACGGGTCGGCAAAGGCCGGGCGCGCGGCGATCGCGGGGCCCAGCGTCGCGGTGGTGGCGATCATCAGGGCCGATACGAGGGCGCGAGTCTTCATGGTGTTGCCTCCATCTCTATGGGCGGACCGCAGGGTGCGGCCGTTCTCGTTCCCGCCGGGGCCGGAAAGGCGCATGGCCCCTCCGCCCCATCTGTCTGCTCACGCAGGCGGGTCTAGTCCTTCGGGTGGATGGTGCCCCGGTCGTGGCGCTGCTCGTGCCTCTTCGCCATCTTCTCCTTCTGTTCGGGGGTGAGCAGGGCGTAGATCTTGCTGGAGGTCTCGGCCCGGATCACGATCATGTCGGCCATGAGCGCGCCTTGCGTGTTGGCGAGCTCACGCACCTTGGCGGCGTCGAATGCCCCGGCCTTGGTCGCTTCGCGCAAGGCCTCGCGATTCGTGCGCAATGCCTTGATTTTTTCATGCACGGTCGGCATCTCCTCGTACTTGATCTTGAACACCTGATCGCGCTGCTCGTCGGTCAGATTCAGGCCGTGCATGAAACCGCGCATGTGCCAGGGGCCTTCCATTCCAGAACGGCCTTCCATCCCGGGGCCGCCTTCCATCCCGTGCCCGCGTTGCATGAAGTCGGCGGCCACGACATGCGGGCCGCGCTGGCCCGTCGTCCAGTCGCCGTGGGGGAACGCGTCAGCCGTTCCGGCCGCAACCAGGCACAACAGTCCCGCGCCCAGCACGCCGCCGATGATGAGATTGTCTTTGTTCATAGGGCTCTCCTTGTCTCCGTTTCCTGGCCCGGTTCCGCCACTGCCTGTCGGCAAAGCGCCGGGTCCGACAGCCATGAATATGGACCGGGCCCGCGAAAGTTTGGGTCGCGGCGAGGTAAAGCTGTGTAAAACCATGTAAAGGCCCCTGGGCCGGGCGACGCCCATGGCAATATGCCGGCCGGCAAGGGAATGGCGGACGAAAGGTGATGCCGCGCGATGATCCGCGTGCTGTTGGTCGATGACGATGTCGAGCTGTGCGAGATGCTGGCCCAGTATCTGGCACCCGAGGGATTCGAAGTGGTGGCCGTGCACGACGGCGAGACAGGCGTCGCCCGGGCGGTGGCCGGAGGCTTCGACGCCGTGGTGCTGGACGTGATGCTGCCGCGCATGAACGGAACCGAGGTCTTGCGCCGCATTCGCGCCCAGGTCGAGGTGCCGGTGCTCATGTTGACGGCGCGCGGCGACGAGGTCGACCGCATCATCGGGCTCGAACTGGGGGCGGACGACTATATGCCCAAGCCCGGCAACCCGCGCGAACTGGTGGCGCGGCTGCGGGCCATCCTGCGCCGCGGCGAAACCCGCGGCGCGCCCGTCTCTGCGGCCGCGGGCGAGATCAGAGTCGGCGACGCCGTGGTGCGGCCGGCCGAGCGGGTCGCGGAATGGCGGGGCCAAAGACTCGACCTCACCAGCACCGAGTTCACCCTGCTCGAATTCCTGCTCGCCAATGCCGGCCGCGTCGTGAGCAAGGGCGAGCTGTCGCAACGGGTGCTGGGACGGCCGCTCGCCCGCTACGACCGCAGCATCGACATGCATGTCAGCAACCTGCGCCACAAGCTGAGCGCGCTCGACGACGGGCGCTCGCCCATTCAAACGGTGCGCGGCACGGGCTATCAATTCGTCAAGAGGTGAAGGCGTGGGACGGCTGTTCTGGAAGATCTTCCTGAGTTTCTGGGTGACGCTGGTGGTGATCGGGGCCAGCGTCGGCGTGGTCGTCCACCTGTACAGCGAGCAGCAGATCGCCAGTTCGACCGAAGTCGCCTCGGGCCCCCGCGCCGAATTCGCGGTGATGGCCATTGCGCTCGCGGTGGAGAAGGGCGGCCGCGCGGCGGTGGCCCCGTATCTGGAGACATGGCCGGCGCGGCGGCCGCCGGTGCTGATCGTCGACGCGGACGGGAAGGATATGTTCGGCCGCCCCGTTCCGGCGGCGTCGCTCGACGAGGCGCGCGCGCAGCTCCGCGAATCGGCGCAAACACCGGGCGTGCGCAGCGCGAGCGCGCCCGACGGGACCCGTTATCTGGTCTTCATGCCCGAAATCGCCAATCCCGGCGCGCCGGGCCGGCATGGCGCAGTCCCGCCCCGCGAGATGCTCCTGCTCCGGATCGGTGTCGCGCTGCTCGCGGGGCTGCTGTTCAGCGCCGGGCTCGCCTGGTACATGGTCAGTCCCGTGCGCCATCTGCGCCGGGCCAGCCATCTGTTGGCCACCGGCGCCCTCGACACGCGGGTGGGGCCGGCCATGGGCGGGCGCCGCGACGAGATCGCCGATCTGGGACGGGATTTCGACGACATGGCGGGGCGCCTGCAGGCGCTGATGGGGGCGCAGAAACGCCTCCTCGCCGACGTCTCCCACGAATTGCGCTCGCCTCTGGCCCGCCTTCAGGTGGCGGCGGCGATCGCCCGCCAGCAGCCGGATCAGACGCCGGTGGCGCTGGAGCGCATCGAACGCGAGGCCGGGCGACTCGACGCCCTGGTCAACGAAGTCCTGACCCTGTCGCGGCTCGAGGCCGGCGTCGCCGGGACGCACGAGGAATATCTGGACCTCGTCGGGCTGCTTGAGGATGTGGTGGAGAACGCGCGTTTCGAGGCGCAGGCCTCGGGCCGCCGCGTGGAGCTCAGCGCCGAGGGTGAAATGGTGGTGAGGGGGCGCGCCGAGCTTCTGCGCCGCGCGTTCGAGAACGTGCTGCGCAACGCGGTGCGGTACACCGATCCCGGAACCGCCGTCGCGGTGACCTTGACCCGGCAAGCGGCCCAAGGCCCGGTTACGGTCACCGTGTGCGACCGCGGCCCCGGCGTGCGGCCAAGCGATCTGGGCGCGATCTTCGAGCCGTTCTACAGCGCCGGAAACGGCCAAGGGCGCGAAGGCCGCGAAGGCCACGGGCTCGGCCTTTCGATCGCCAAGCGGGCGGTCGAGGCCCATGCCGGCCGCATCCGCGCGTTCAATCGGCCGGGAGGCGGACTGTGCATCGAGATCGCGCTTGAGGCGCTGCCGCCGATGACCACTTGAGGGGCGGACTACCGCCGCGCGAGCCCGGAGCGGCCGGCGCAGCGGCGGCTCGTGGACTTTGAACCGACGAGGTCAGGCAACGTGAACCAGGTACCGGCGGGGAAGTCGCGTCCATCCGCCATAGAGGTCTTCGAGCTGACGAAGCGCTTCGGCGAGTTGACGGCCGTGGACCGCGCGACGTTTACGATCGACCAGGGTGAGATATTCGGCCTCATCGGACCGAACGGCGCCGGCAAGAGCACCCTCATCAAGATGCTCACGACCCTTCTGCCCCCGACCTCGGGGCGGGCCGTGGTCGCGGGGCAGGATATCATCCGCCAGCCGGCCCAGGTTCGGCGGCGCATCGGCTATGTGCCGCAGCTGCTTTCCGCCGATGGATCGCTCACCGGGCGCGAGAATCTGCTCGTGTCCGCCAGACTCTATGCGATCCCGCGCTCCGAGCGGCCGTCCCGCATCGCCGAGGCGCTGGGGATGATGGGGCTCACCGAGGCGGCGGATCATCTGGTGCAGCGCTACTCGGGCGGCATGATCCGCCGGCTGGAGATCGCCCAAAGCATGTTGCACCGTCCGCCCGTGCTGTTCATGGATGAGCCGACCGTCGGCCTCGATCCGATCGCGCGTCAAACCGTGTGGACGCATATCCGGCAGCTGAAGGCGGCGTCCGATACCACGATGCTGGTCACCACGCATTACATGGAGGAGGCGGACGAACTCTGCGACCGCATCGCGTTGATCGCCGATGGACGGATCGTTGCAATCGACACGCCCGCGGGGCTCAAGGCGGCGGTCGGTCCCGGCGCCACGCTCGACGACGTGTTCGCCCACCTGGTCGGGGCCGATATCGAACTGGAGCGCGGCTATGGTGAAACGCGGCTCAGCCGTCGCGCCGCTCGCGAACATGGATGACCGGTCCACGATTCCAGCGGTCATGGACTACGGCACGCGCGTCTTCGCCGTCGTGGGGGCGGAGCTTCAGAAGCTCCATCACGATCCCATGGAACTCGTCACGCGGGCCGTGCAGCCCGCGCTTTGGCTGCTGCTGTTCGGCAACGTCATGGCGCACGTCCGCGGATTATCGTCCGAGAATGTCCGTTACCTCGATTTCCTGTCGGCGGGCATTCTCGCGCAGAGCGTCCTGTTCGTCGCCATCTTCTACGGTATCTCCGCGATCTGGGAACGCGACCTCGGAGTGCTCCACCGCTATCTCGTCAGTCCCGCGCCGCGCTCGGCGCTGGTGCTGGGCAAGGCGGTTTCGGCAAGCGTGCGCGGTCTCTCGCAGGCCGTCATCGTCTACCTGCTCGCCCTGGTCATCGGCGTCGCGGTCGATCTCAACCCGATCCACATCCTCGGCGTCGTCGTTTTCATTGCGCTCGGCTCGGCTCTGTTCTCGACGCTTTCGCTCATCATCGCCTGCATCGTGAAAACGCGGGAGCGTTTCATGGGCATCGGTCAGGTCCTGACCATGCCGATCTTCTTCGCCAGCAACGCGATTTATCCGATCTCCCTCATGCCGCACTGGCTTCAGTTGGTGTCGCGGGCGAACCCGCTGACCTATGAGGTCGACGGCCTGCGCGCCTTGATGCTGACAGGCGGCGTGTCGGAGTTCGGCTTGGTGACGGACCTCGCGGTCCTTGTGGCCGTAACGACGGTATTGGTCGCTGTCGCGGCGCGCATGTACCCGCGGATGGCGTTTTGACCCGCTGCGCAAGCCCGTTCATCTTCGGAGTGTAAGGGCCGCCGCTGCGCGCCGGCGCTGCCGCCGGTCGCCAACGACGAGGCGGGGCGAGACGGCGATGGGCCCGCGGTGCGCGGCCCCGGTGCGAAACCGGGGC
>JBAVNO010000280.1:0-8862 GCA_049691095.1 Alphaproteobacteria bacterium
CCTCGCGGCCGGCGAGGACGACCAGGCGGCCGCCACGGCGGCGGGCCTGGAGCGCTATCTCGCCTGGCACGGGCTGCGCACCGAAACCCGCGTCGTGTCGGGAATGGAGGAGGGCGTGGGTCCGGCGCTGCTGGCGGGCGCGACGGCGGCCGGCGCGGGCATGCTGGTCATGGGCGCCTACACGCACAACCGGTTCCGGCAGATGATCTTCGGCGGCGTCACCCGCCACGTGCTGGCCCATGCGGGCCTGCCGGTGCTGATCGCCCATTGAGCTCGCACGCCGGGAAGGACGGAACCGTTGCTGACGTTGGAAGACTGTTTGGCGCTGTGCGACTTGAGCGAGGAGGAGATCGCCGCCATTGCCGAGCACGAGCATATCCCAGTGATGGCCGCGATCGAGCTCGGCCAATACCTCGTTCATACGCCCGAGGGCGTCCCGATGATCCGCCGCTTCATCCTCGACGACATCCGCGCCGCCCAGGACAGGGGAGACGGGGAGCACGCGCTGCTGCTAAAAGCCGTGCTGCGGCATTTCGTCGAGACGCATTCCGCGAGAGGGAACGTGGGCGACAGGAGCGCGCAGTGAGCTTTGCCGATTGGACCAGGGACCGGGAGGAACCACAGGCATGACATTTCTGAAGATCCGCCTTGAACTTGCCCGCTCGCCCGGATTCCCCGACGGGAGCCGCAACCACGGCTACGAGTTCGTGGCGCCGCTCGACGAGCAGGGCCGTCTCGACGTCGAGGAATGGCGCCGCCACCGGAGGAAATGCACCGTGCGCCGGTTCTGGGAGGGCGAGGACGACGAGGAGGGCTTCCTCGTGCATACGAAGAATCGGGTCTGGGCCTTTTCCTACGCCCCCGGCGAGGATGACGACGAGCCGATCTTCCGGTTCGATACCCACACCTTCAAGGAGGGGGAATACGTCTCGGTGACCGAACATGACGGAGTGAGCCGCACCTTCAAGGTGATCTCGGTGCACTGAGGCGCGGCCCGGCGGGGCCCGCCCATGGAAACCGGCGCGTTTTTGGCCTAACCTCCGCCCATGACGGACAGCCAGAGGACCGCCGATACCCGGAAGACTCTCGTGCTCACCGGTGCCAGCCGCGGGATCGGCCACGCCACCGCGATGTATTTCAGCGACCGGGGGTACCGCATCATCACGTGCTCGCGCGAGGACGTGCCCGAGGAGTGCAAGCGCGACCCCAACTGGACCCACCACATCACCACCGACCTCTCCGACCCCGCGAGCCTCGACCATTTCGTCGCGACCGCGAACGAGCTCCTCGACGGGGCGCCGCTGCACGCCCTGGTCAACAACGCCGCCACGTCCCCCAAGACCCCGTTCAAGGAACGTCTGGGGTGCCTGAACGGCGACATCGCCGCCTGGCGCTCGGTGTTCGAGCTCAACCTGTTCGTGCCCCTATTGCTGGTCCGCGGCCTGGCCGCTGCGCTGCACCGGGGCAAGGGCGCGGTCGTCAACGTCACGTCCATTGCCGGCCATGCCATCCATCCCTTCGCGGGGTCGGCCTACAGCACGTCGAAGGCCGCGTTGTCGGCGCTGACCCGGGAGCTGGCGGTCGAGATGGCGGAACTCGGCGTCAGGGTCAACGCGGTGGCGCCGGGCGAGATCGAGACCGCGATGCTGTCGCCCGAGACCGAGGTGCTGCTGCCGCGAATCCCCCTCCATCGCCTGGGGGTCCCAGACGACGTGGCAGCGACGGTCTTCTACCTCTGTTCGGAGGGGGCCGGCTACGTCACCGGGACCGAGATCTTCGTCACCGGTGGCCAGCACCTGCTCTAGGCCGACAAAGAACCGGCGCGAAGCAACGATTCGGGTGCGGGCGATGGGTGTGCGCCCCGGCGTTTGGCCCGGCGTTCGCCCTCGGGGCGCGGCCGCGCGGCGCCCCTCAGACGCGCCGGCGCAGGTCGCGGAACCAGTCGAGCCGGGCCTTGAGTTGCGACATGTCGTGGTCGACCCAATCGGCGAGGTTGGAGCCTTCTGCACAATGGCGCGCGCGCAGATCGCCAAGGCGCGCCAGCTCGCCCTCGCAGATCTCGATCAGCATGTCGATCTGAAGCTGCCGCTCCCCGGGGTCGAGCAGGTGCAGGAAGCGCATCTTGAGGGCGATGATGAGCTTGTTGAGGTCGTTGATCGGCCCCCGGATCGGCGAGGCCAGGAGCGACAGCATCTCGTTGCGGCCGGCCTCGGTGATCCTGAGCTCCGAATCCGGCGCGGTGTAGCTGGCGGCGGATTGCGCCGCGTCGGCCTCGACCAGGCCTTCGTATCGCAGAAGCTCGAGGGACGATCCCATGAGGTCCAGCGACGGGCCGATGATGCGGCTCGCGAAACTGCGGACGTCCGCGGCGAGGTCGGCATAGCGCCTCGGCCCCTCGGCCAGAACGCCGAGCGCGGCCAGGCGAATGGCCTCGCCGGGGAACAACGCGGTGTCGCGAAGCATGGACTCGCTTTCTCCCGATGGGAGCCCAATGGGAGAAGGAGATTAGCCGCGCATGCCGTTCATGGGAACCGCCGTCCCGGGAGCCGCCGGACGGCGTCGTCCAGGCGGGCCTGGCTCAGGCCGCCTTCTTCAGTTCCAGCCGGTTCCAGACGTCCTTCATGGCGGCCACCAGGTGCGCCATCATGGCGTCGGTATGGACCGGCGAGGGCGTGAAGCGAAGCCGCTCGGTGCCCTTGGCGACGGTGGGGAAGTTGATCGGCTGGACGTAGATGCCGTGTCGCTGCAACAACACGTCGCTCGCCTGCTTGCACAAGGCGGCGTCGCCCACCAGCACCGGAACGATGTGGCTGCTCGACGGCATCACCGGAATCCCGGCCTCGCCGAACAGCCGCTTCAGCGTCGCCGCGCGTTCCTGGTGGCGGGCGCGCTCGGCACTGCTGTGCTTCAGGTGCCGCACGGCGGCCAAGGCGCCGGCCGCGATGGTGGGTGGAAGCGAGGTGGTGAAGATGAAGCCCGAGGCGAAGCTGCGGATGAAATCGACCATCGCCGCGGAGCCCGCGACATAGCCCCCCATGACGCCGAAGGCCTTGGCCAGCGTCCCCTGGATGATGTCGAAGCGGTGCATCACGCCGTCCCGCTCGGCGACGCCGCCGCCGCGCGGCCCGTACATGCCGACCGCGTGGACCTCGTCGAGGAAGGTCATCGCGCCGTGGCGCTCGGTCGCGTCCACGAACTCGCCCAAGGGGGCGATGTCTCCGTCCATGGAATAGACGGATTCGAGGGCCACGATCTTCGGGCGGTCGGGCTCGTATTCGCCCAGGATCTGGTCCAGATGCTCGACGTCGTTGTGGCGGAAGATCCGCTTCTCGGCCCGGCTGAAGCGGATGCCCTGGATCATCGAGGCGTGGTTGTACTCGTCCGACAGGATGACGCAGTTGGGAATCCGCGAGCCCAGCGTGGACAGCGTCGCCTCGTTGGCCATGTAGCCGGAGTTGAACAGCAGGGCCGCCTCCTTGCGGTGAAGGTCGGCAAGCTCCTGTTCCAATAGCACGTGATAATGATTGGTGCCGGAGATGTTTCGGGTTCCGCCGGCGCCGGCGCCGACCTGCTCCAAGGCCTCCTTCATGGCGGCAAGAACGATCGGGCTTTGGCCCATGCCGAGATAATCGTTGCTGCACCACACGACCACCTCGCCGGTGGCGCCATCGGCGTGGCTGGTGGCGAAAGGAAAGTTTCCCGCCCGCCGCTCCAGGTCCACGAAGATCCGATAGTGGCCCGCCGTTTTCAGGTCCGCTATCGCGTTGGCAAAGAACTTTTCGAAGTTCATACGCAACCTTGGTTCCCGGGGCCCCTGGGCGGTTTGACCCTGTTGAGAAGCTACCGGTAAAGGTTGAGGGATTCCTTAATCCAGATCAAATCCTTTTCGCGGCCTTGGGGCAGGTTTCGCCGCGCCCCCGGCCCCGTCCCCATCCCGGCCTCAGGATGGCGCGGCCAGGCCCTGGGCCTTGACCATGGCGAGCGTGTCGTCGAGCGCCGCCCCGAAGCGCCCCAGCATGTCCTCGATCTCGGCCTCGGTGATGATGAGGGGCGGCGCGAAAGCCGCGGAATCCCCCATGGCGCGCAGCAGAACGCCATGGTCTTGCGCCCGCCGGGCCAGATAGGGGCCGATGCCGAGCTCGGGCGCGAAGGGCTCGCGGGACGCCTTGTCGCGCACCAGCTCCACCGCCCCGATGAGGCCGACGCCCCGCACCTCGCCCACCAGCGGATGGCCGGCGAACCGCCGGAGTCCCGCCTGGAATACCGGAGACACCCGGCGCACATGCGACAATATGTCGTCGTCGCGATAGATGCGAAGGACCTCGAGCGCGATCGCGGCCGCGACCGGGTGGCCGGAGAAGGTGAAGCCGTGGCCGAAGGTGCCGAGCCGCTCGCTCTGGTCCACCAGCGCCCGGTAGATGGGTTCCGACACCAGCAGGGCCGACATGGGCGCGTAACCCGACGTCAGCCCCTTGGCCAGCGTCACCATGTCGGGCCGCAGCCCGTAGGTCTCGCATCCGAACATGGCCCCGGTGCGGCCGAACCCGGTCACCACCTCGTCGACCACGAACAAGACATCGTGGCGGCGCAGCACGTCCTGGACCCGCTCGAAGTAGCCCCGGGGCGGCGGGATCACGCCGCCCGCGGCCATCACCGGTTCGGCGAAGAAGGCCGCGACGGTGTCCGGCCCCTCGGCCAGGATCAGGGCGTCGAGGTTCTTGGCCATCCGCTCGGAGAACCGGTCCTCGCTCTCGCCCGGAAGGGCATAGCGGTAGTAATGCGGGCAGTCGGCGTGAAGCACGCGCGCGATCGGCAGGTCGAAATCGCCCTGCACGTGGGGCAGGCCGGTCAGGCTTCCGGTGGCGATGGTCACGCCGTGATAGGCCTTGATCCGGGAGATGATCTTCTTCTTGTTGGGCCGGCCCAGCGCATTGTTGTAGTACCAGACGAGCTTCATGGCGGTGTCGTTGGCCTCGGACCCGGAATCGGCGAAGAAGGCCTTGGACATGGGCCGCCCTTGCGCATCGCGCGGCGCGATCTCGATCAGGCGGCGGGCGAGCTCGATCAGGGGCTCGCTGGAGCGGTGGCCGAAGACATGGCCGAAGGGAAGGCGCTGCAATTGGCGGTGGGCGGCCTCCACCAGGCGGCGCTCGCTGAAACCCAGAAGCGCGCACCACAGCCCGGCCAGCGCCTCGATATAGGCCTTGCCGTCGCGGTCGAAGACGCGCACGCCCTCGCCCCGCGTGATCACGAGGGGCCCCAGCTCCTCGTGGAGCTTCAAGTTGGTGTAGGCGTGCAGGTGGTAGGCGATGTCCATCGCCGCGAGCGGCGCCGCGTCCTCGGTGGTCCCGCCTCCGCTATCGGGCTCGGTGCTCGATTGAACCAATGGACCCATGTCCGCCCCGCGCAAACCCGCCCTAGTTAAGGTTACCCGAACCCGCAGTCAAACCGGTTGGCCGTGATACCGAACCCACGCGGCCACTTGTCCACAAACGAACATGCGGCGCAACAAATCCCTGGAATCGCAAACGCAAAAATCGGCATTCGCGAGTTATCCACAATATCATCAACAGAGTTCTATCCAGGAAGGTTTTCACAACCGCGGTTCGCCGCTTGCATTGGGCACGGCGCCCATCGATGCTGCGCGCCTCGCAGTCGACGACGGGGGAAAGCGTGACCATGGCGGCCGCAGGTGTCCATCAGGATGCGATCGATCTCGAGTCGATCGATTTCGACCGGGTGATCGTCGATCCGGACTATCGCCGGTCCGTCATCGAGTGCTTGAAGCGGGCCGAGCGCGCTGGCGACGTCCGGGGCGCGGCAACGTCCCACGCCGCGTCCGATCAATCCCCCGCGCAAGGAAATTCCTGACCGCCTGCGGGCAGCCGCACCCGCCTTCCCGCGCGTGCGGCCCCCGGTGCGCCGCTCTCAGAACCGCATGCCGACGCCGACGCCGACGACGATCGGGTCGATGTGCACGTCGGAGCGGAGCGCGAGCGCCCCGGCCGTGACATGCGCCACGGTGTCGAGATCGACGTATTTGACGTCGAGATTCAGGAACACGTTGTCGGCGACGTCGATGTCCACGCCCACCTGGCCGGCGACGCCCACCGAATTGTCCAGGGTGAGGTCGGCCTTGCCGCCGAGCGCCACGGCGAGCGAATTGCTGGCGTGCTCGTCGTAGAAGATCGTGTAGTTCACGCCGATGCCCAGATAGGGCCGGATCCAGCTCTTCGGCAGGAAATGGTATTGCAGCGTGAGGACGGGGGGCAGCAGCCTGGTGTCCCCGATCTGGCCCAGGGCCGCAATCGAGCCGGTGCCGTTCAGGTCGTGGTGCGGGCTGGCCAGGATGAGCTCGGCCCCGATGTTCTCCGTGACCATGTAGGTGAAGTCGACCTCCCCGGTGCCCGAATCCCCGACTCCGATGCCGGCGGTCGGAAGGGCGGGCAAGATCGGTCCGCTGCTGTCCTGGGGCAGCACCGCGATGCCCCGCAACCGGACCAGCCAGTCGCCGGCATCGAGTGCCTGTGCCTGGTCCTGGACGCCGAGCAGCGTTGCGGCCAGCGCCAGGGCCGCAATCGCGCAAGCGGGAAGGGTGCGAGTCGAATGAGCCATGGCAACCCCTTATTTCTAATTTTCGTGAAGTACCGATTAGTCGCACCTTACAATGCACCCCATGTCGAGCAATGATCTACGTCAAATACGACGAAGTGTCCGCGCGCATGCGTATGCAAGTCGTCAGGAGGGACCCAATCGCGCCGCCGCGCGCGGGTCGAGGGCGTCCTGCAAGCCGTCGCCCACCAGATTGAAGGCGATGACGGTGAGGAAGATCAGCGTGCCGGGGTAGAGCGCGAGCTGTGGCGCCGACCATATGAGTTCCTGGGCGTTGCTCAGCATGTTTCCCCAGCTCGGGATCGGCGGCTGCACGCCGAGTCCCAGGAAGCTCAGCACCGATTCGAACAGGATCACGTTGCCGACCGAAAGCGTCGTCGCCACGACGATGGGGGAGGCGACATTGGGCAGGATGTGGGTGGCCATGATGCGAAGCGCGCCGGCGCCCTGGGCTTCGGCGGCCAGCACGAACTCGCGCTCCCGCACCGAAAGCGCCGCGCCTCGCGCCAGCCGCGCCACCGTCGTCCAGCCCACCAGCGCGATGATGGCGACGATGCGGTAGAGGCTGGATTGTTCCCCGTTCGCGAGCCAGTCGGGCACCCCGACTTTGCCGAGGTCGATGGCGGCGAGCACGATCAGAAGCGGCAGCAAGGGGAGCGCGATCACGCCGTCGGTCGCGCGCATCAGCGCGGAATCGAGACGGCCGCCATAGTATCCGGCGGCCAGCCCGATCGCGGTTCCGATCACGGCCGCGGCCAGGGCGGCCGCCGCGCCGACCATGAGCGACACCCGCCCGCCGTAGAGCAGACGCAGCAGCAAATCGCGGCCCAGCTCGTCGGTGCCCAGAAGATGGGAAAGCGAGGGTCCGGCGAACCGGTGGTAGAGATCGACGTCGCCGGGATCGGTGCCGGTGAGCGCCGCGATCATGGGCGCGAGAACGGCGAAAAGCGTCAGCGCCGCCAGCACCAAAGCGGCGGCCGCCGCCAGCCGGTGGCGGACGAAGCGGCCGAGCAGGGGGCCGAACCGCCCGCCCGGAACCGCAACCAGGCGCTCCGGCGCTCCGGCGCTCACTGGCCCCTCCGCGCGGCGTAGGAAACCCGCGGGTCGAGCCAGACGTAGGCCAGATCGGCCGCGAGATTGCCGAGCAGCGTGAGCAGGGTGGCGAACAGCAGGCCGACCAGCGCGACGTTGAAATCGTTGCCCATGATCGAATCGTAGATGAGCCGTCCCATGCCCGGATAGGCGAACATGGTCTCGGTCACGAGCGCGCCCGAGAACAGCGACCCGAAGGAAAGCGCGACCACGGTCACGACCGGGATGAGCGCGTTGCGGAGCGCGTGGCGCAGCACCACCCGCGCCCGGCCCGCACCCTTGGCCCGCGCCGTGCGGATGAAATCCTGACGCAGCGTCTCGATCATCGAGGCGCGCATGTAGCGGGCGAATCCGCCGACCGTCGCCGCCGTCAGGGTGGCGAGGGGAAGCGCCAGATACCGCGCCTTGTCGACGAGAGTCTCCGTTCCCAGCGTGCCCATGCCGCCGGCGGGAAGCCAGCCCAGCGTCACCGAGAAGACGACGATGAGGACCAGGGCCAGCCAGAACACCGGGACGGAAATCCCCGCGAAGCACAGCAGGTTGATCGCCTGATCGAGCCGCGAGTTGGGCCGCAGCGCCGCCCACATCCCGAGCGGCAGGGCGACGACCACCGAAAGGGCGAAGCTCGATCCCATCAGCAGCACGGTGTTGGCAAGCCGGGGCCACAGCACCTCGAGGACCGGCCGCTGGAAGGCCCGCGAGAATCCGAGATCGCCGTGAAGCGAGGCCGCGAGCCAGGCCAGGTACCGCTCGAGGATCGGGCGGTCGAGCCCATAGAGGGCGCGGAGCCGGGCCGCGTCGGCCGAGGTGAGATGGGGGTTGGAGGTGATCATCAGGTCGATGGGGTCGCCCGGCATCAGGCCGATCAGCGCGTAGATGACGAACGACATGACGAGGATGACGAGGACCGTCTGCACCATGCGGGTGAGCACGACCCGCGTCATCGCAGCACCTCGTCGGAAAAGTGGCAGGCGGCTTCGTGGGGGACGGCGCCCGGTTCCACCGGCAACAGCTCCGGGCGCACCTCGGCGCACACCGCCCGCGCATAAGGACAGCGAGGATGGAACGGGCAGCCCGGCGGCGGCGCCAGCGCGCTCGGCACCTCGGCCGCGGCGCGGCCAGCTGGCCCCAGCTTTTCGCCCGGCCCCAACTTTTCGC
>JBAVNO010000281.1:0-4988 GCA_049691095.1 Alphaproteobacteria bacterium
CTTGGGGTCCTTCTAATCTGAGCCGGAATTAATGTTTTGTTAACGCGATTTTCCCTGTCAAGGGCGGTTTCGGACCGTTTGGCGGGGTTCGGTGGAGGAAAAAGGGCCGCGTCGCCTGTGACCGAAAGTTCCGGGCGACGGGGCCAACTGGCGAAAATCACGAATTTCTCGGACAACGGGGGCAGTCATGGTCGATCGTGTGGACAATATTCATGGTGACAGCGGTTATGTGGGCGTCACCGATCAGGGTGACGGCGCTGCGCCGGAGACATCGGCTGTGACGGACAACCCGGGCGACTTCGGCCCGGGCGACTCGGGCCCGGGTGACATCGGCGCTGACGCCGGCTCGAGCGCCCAAATGGCGATGGACGAGACCGTCGTCCAGGTCGCCGCGGCGAACCCGACGATCGAAAACATCCCGACGCCGTCCACCGGCGGCAAGACCGTCATCCAGGTCCATCCGGGTGTCCATTACGCCTTCGACTTCCCCCTGTCGCAGGCGGAACTGGTGCTGTCCGAGGGCGACCTGCACATCCTGATCAAGGGCGGCGGCGAGATTGTCCTCAAGGGTTATTCCGAGGCAGTGGCCGCGGGCGAGATTCCCCCGATCGACTTCGCCGGCCAGACCATCGCAGCGCTCGATCTCCTGTCCCAGGTCGCGACCGCCGAGCAGTTGGCGGAAATCGCGCCGGCGGCGGGTCCTGGCGCGGGCGGCGGCCCGGGCAACACCGGCGCGGCCTTCAGCCCCTATCAGCCCGGCCCGTTGCCTCCCGGCATTGCCGGCGACGTCCCGCTTCCGCCGACCGCACTTGGCTTCGGCGCGCCGGAGGTTCTGCCCTTCGTGCTCCCGGCCCGGTTGGAGGAACTGCTGGCGGCACCTCCGGTGATCGAGGAGTGCTTCAACTTCGGGCTGCCGCAGCTCGAATCCTTCTTCGCCAGCATGAGCGCGCTCTCCATCGACAAGCCGGAGGAGGCGCCGCAGCCCGCGAATCATCCCGGCTCGTTCTTCGACGGCGTGACCATCGATCTCGGCGGCGGCAACGATCCCTTCAGCGGAGGCGACCTGAACGATTCGATCGTCGGCGGGGCCGGGAACGATGCCCTCTATGGGTATGGCGGCCAAGATTGGATCGAAGGAGGCACCGGCAACGACATCGTCGTAGGCGGCGAGGGCAACGACAGCCTCTTCGGCGGCGACGGCAACGACACCATGGCCGGTGATGTCGGTGGTAGTTACGCCACGATATCCTCGGTCGCCCGGACCGGCCAAAGCGTCGCCAATTACAACGACTATCTGAGCGGAGGCAACGGCGACGACCTGTTGGCTGGCGACGTGGTCGCCACCTCAGAAGCCTGGATGCGGGCCGGCGCCTTCGGCAGCGGCGCCAGCGTCAACGCGTTCAACGACTATCTGAGCGGCGGCGACGGCAATGACACCATGGCGGGCGACGTCCTCCAATACGGCTATGGCGCTAGCGCGACCCTGCTGGCCGCGGCCGAGGGCTTCGATAATGTCGTGAACGCCTACAACGACACCCTGTTCGGCGGCGCGGGCAACGACATCGTGGTCGGCGACGTCGGGGCTTCCATGAACGGCGGCTCCGCGGAAATCACTTTGGGCGCGTACGGCTACGGAGTCGGCAACACCGCCAATGCGTTCAACGACGTCATCGTCGGCGGAACGGGCGACGATTCGCTGGTCGGCGACGTCGCGATTGTGGGCAGGGCGTCGGGTTATGATGTCTCCGTCTACATGAATGCGTCGGCCTTCGGCTCGGACAACACCGTCAACGCCTTCAACGATCAGCTCTTCGCCGACAGCAACGACCTGCTGGTGGGCGACGTCGCGGTATCCGTGGGCGGCTACGCCTACAACGAGATCACCATGTGGGCTTACGGCTGGGGCTACGGCAACGGCGTCGACGCCTACAACGACTATCTGCAGGGCGGGGTGGGCTTCGATACGCTGGTCGGCGACGTGCTGCAGTTCGGCGGCGAGGGGTTCGTCAGGACCTACGGCTTCGCCATCGGCTACGGAATCGGCAACGACATCTATGCCTTCAACGACAAGCTCGTCGGCGGCGCCGAGGGCTTCGCGGGCGGCTTCTCGGGGCGCGTCTGCGACGTCCAGTTCTCCGGTTCGGTCAGCGGCGCCTTGCACGAGGCCACGCTCGTGGGCGACGTCCTGCAGTCCGGCCGCGACGGCGCCGCCGTGTTCCTGATCGCCGGGGGCGAGGGCGAAAGCAACAGCGTCACCGCCTTCAACGACCATCTCGAGGGCGGCAAGGTCCTGGTCGGCGACGTCCTGCAGGACGGCTCCTACAGCAACTATGATCTGGTGGCTCTCCGGGCCGGCGTCGCCGCCGCTTACGGCTTCGGCGGCGAGGGCTTCCACCAGGGATCGAACAGCGTCTTCGCCTTCAACGACCATTTGATCGGCGGCGACGATTCGATCACGGGGAGTCTGACCGTCCATGGGCCCCAATCGCTCCTGAGCCAGCCGACCGACGGCCAGGGTTTCGCGGGCGGCGAGGGCGCGGTCCTCGTCGGCGACGTGATGCAATACGGGCACGGCGGCCAGTACGGCAGCTTTGACCGGGTCGACCTCTGGGCCGGGCAATACGGCTTCGGCTACGGCAACGGCGATCAGGTCGTCGCGTTCAACGACAGCATCGACGGCGGCAACAACAGCCTCGACGTCACCGTGAACGTGATGGCCAGCGCGACGGGGTCGGTCTGTTTCGATGAGCTGCTTTCCGGCGGCGTCGGCATTTTCTCCGACCTGATGGTGGGCGACGTCTACCGCACCGGCAGGGGCGAGGTGAGTATGGTCGCCTACGGGTACGGCCAGGAGAGCGTCGCGGCCTTCAACGACACCATGACGGGCGGCTCGGACCACATCGGCATCGACATCACCTTCGAGGACACCGCGAAGAGCGCCGAAATCAACACCAACGAGCTGGCCATCCTGCTCGGCGGCATGGGCGACGTGCTGGTCGGCGACGTGTATCAGGTCATCCCTTGCGGCGCCGAGGGCAACGTGAACCTGTACGGCGTTGCGATCAATTTCACGCCGGGCGAGGACAGCGTCTACGCCTTCAACGACGAGATCATCGGCGGCAATCACGAGATCGACATCACCGGCGACGCGACGGTCATCGAGGGCAAGCCCTGCGGCGAGATCCCGGGCGACGTCCTGGTGGGCGACGTCCTGGCCCAGGGGAACGATCAATTTGTCGCCCTGCAAGCGTACGGCTACGGCATATTCACCCATCTCTGCGTCTTCAACGACACCATCACCGCGGGCCAGGACATCGTCATGGTCAACGGCGAGGCGGTGCCGGTCACCGGCATCCAGGACACGTTGGTGGGCGACGTGTGGATGGAAGTGGGCAAGGGCGAGCAGGGCGGCGAGCTCCAGCTCAGCGCGTGGGTGTACGGGTTCGGCAACCACATGGAGGCCTACAGCGACGTCATCACCGACGGCAACGGCGACAACATCCTGGTCGGCGACGCCTGGTACGACATCGGCAAATGCGCCAGCGGGCCGAGCCAATCCATCTGCACGACCGGCTCGGCGAACGCCAGCGTCGGGGCCATCGATATGTTCGCGGGCGCGTTCAGCCCCTTCTTCGGCGGCGCCGAGGGCTTCGCCGGCAACGAGGTCCGGGCGTTCAACGACACGCTGGTGTCGGGCGACGGCGACAACACGATGGTCGGCGACGCTTGGCACGAAGTCGGCAAGTTCGGCGTGGGCGAGAGCGCCCACCTGGACGTCTGGGGCTACGCCTACTCTTCCCACTACTATTACGATTACTACCAGGATTACGCCAACGCGCGCGCCTACGGTTTCGGCGCCGCCATGGCGGCGTCTATCAGCAGCAGCGGCGATGCCGTCAGCGCCTTCAATGACGAGCTCACCGCCGGCATCGGCAGCAACGTCCTGGTCGGCGACGCGTGGTTCGACGTCTCGAAGGGCGCCCTGGGCCAGAACGTCGAGATAAACGAGAACGTCTGCAAAAACTGGGGCGAGATCTCGTTGAACGGCGGTATTTACACTTACTACAGCGACAATTACGTCCAGAATAACGCATTCGCGGTCGCGCATGTGTACGGCCTCGGCCTGAGCGCCGCGGCCCAGGGATTTGACAATGACCTGAGCGCCTACAACGACCAGCTCACCGTCATTCCGGGCGGCGAAGGCTTCATCAACGACACGCTGGTCGGCGACGCCTGGTATCACGTCGACAGCAAGGGGGAAGGCGCGAACGTCAGCATCAGCCAGAAGGTGGATCTCTCGGCCTATGTCTACGTGGCCGGGGGCGAGTATGGCTATGTGAACGATGCGGCCCAGGCCTTTGCGACCGCCACGGGCATCTGGATGAGCGCATGGGGCGGCGAGGGCAACAGCACGGTCAGCGCCTACAACGACACGCTCAGCGCCGGCGACGGCCAGCACGTGCTCGTCGGCGACGCCTGGTTCCAGGTCGAGGACTGCGCGGACGGGCAGCACATCGGCATTAACCAGCACGTCCAGTTGGCCGGGAGCATTTCGTCGGATGGGATCGCGAGTGCGAACGTGTACGCCGTGGCCTACGGGTACGGCTTCGGCATCGCGGTGTCCGCGGGCGCCGGCGGCGAGGGCTCGGGCGACACGGGCGACAACGTCAGCGCCTACAACGACGAGCTCACGGCCGGGAACGGCGCGCACGCGCTGGTCGGCGACAACTGGTACGACGTCGGCAATTGGGCGACCGGCCAGAGCATCTGCGTGAACCAGTGCGTGGCAATCACTTCGTCCGACGTCACGTACGACCTCAATTCCCTGTATGCGTACGCGAATGCCTACGTGGTTGGCTCGGGCGTCTGGATGAGCGCATGGGCCTCGGGCACCGGCAACACGGTCAGCGCCTACAACGACATGCTGACGGCCGGCAGCGGCGAAAGCGTGCTGGTGGGCGATGCCTGGTACAGCGTCGGCTACGGCG
>JBAVNO010000282.1:0-3913 GCA_049691095.1 Alphaproteobacteria bacterium
GCCAGGTGGGAAGCGCGGTCTCGGTCGTCACCGGCGAAGACCTGGAGGCCCGGCAGCAGCCCGACGTCTTCGACCTGCTGCGGAGCGTGCCCGGCGTGAGCGTGACGCGCTCGGGCGGCATCGGCAAGTCGTCGCTGATCCGGATCCGCGGCGCCGACGAGGGCGCGACGCTGGTGCTGATCGACGGCATCAAGATGAACGATCCGGCCGACGCCCGCGGCGCCTTCGATTTCGATTCCCTGCTCGCCAACGGCATCGACCGCATCGAGGTCCTGCGCGGGCCGCAAAGCGCGCTCTACGGCAGCGAAGCCATGGGCGGCGTGATCAACATCCTGACCGAGCGCGGCAAGGGCCCGCCCGCGGTTTCCGCCGAGGGCGAATACGGCGCCTACAACACCTTCCGCCAGCGCGCCTCCCTCTCGGGCAGCGAAGGGCCGGCGAGCTATGCGCTCAACGTCGCCCATTTCCGCACCGACGGCATTTCCGCCGTGGCGCCGCCCACGGGCAAAGAGCGCGACGGCACCAAGGACATCGCGCTGAACGGGCACTTCGGTTTCACCGTCACCGACAATTTCGACGTCGACGTCACCGGGGGCTGGATGCGGCTCGACTCCGATTACGACCCTTCCAGCACGCAGGACGGGCCGGCCTTCCAGCACAAGAGCGTCCATTACGCGAAGGTCGAGCCCAAACTCGCGTTGTTCGGCGGACGGTGGGAGAACATCGTGCGGGTCTATGAGACCGAGACCGACCGCGACTTCGACCAGCCCCTGTCGAGCCCCCCGCTCACCAACTTCGACGGCATGCGCTACGGGTTCGCGTACCAGTCGAACGTCAAGGTCGACCACGACGACGTCTTCACCTTCGGCATGGAGCGCGAGGTCGAGAAGGCCACCAGCGCGCGCTCCGACGGCGTCGCCGTGACGCAGACGAGCGACAACAGCACCACGACCGATTCGGTCTTCGCGCAATACCTGCTCGGCCTCTTCGACAGCCTGTATCTCACCGCCGGCGTGCGCCGCGACGACAACGACGCCTTCGGCGCCAACACCACCGGGCGGTTCTCGGCCGCGTACGTGATCGAGGCCACGGGCACCACGGTGCGCGGCAGTTTCGGCACCGCCCTCAAGGCGCCGACCCTGTCGCAGCTCTTTGACCCCAGCTTCGGCAACCCGGCCCTCGCGCCCGAGGAGAGCACAGGGTGGGACGCCGGCGTCGAGCAGCGGCTGTTCGGCGACAGGGTCACGGCCGGCGCCACCTACTTCCACAACGATTTCACGAACCTCATCCAGTTCGCGTTCCCCGACGGGTTCTCGAACGTCGGCAAGGCGTCGACCGAGGGCGTGGAAACCTTCGTCTCCTTTCGCCCCGATCCCGACTGGCAGGTGCAGGCGAATTACACCTACACCGTTCCCAAGAATCTGGTCACCGACATGGAGCTGCGGCGCCGGCCGAGGAACGCGGTCAACGCCTCGATCTTCTACAGCTTCGTGCCCGGCGGACAGATCGGCCTGCTGTTCCGCTATTACGGCTCGCGCTTCGACAACGACAGCAACACGATCGTGGATGCGCCCTACAAGGTGTTCGACCTTGTGGCCAGCTACGACATCAAGGACTATTTGACCGTCTTCGGTCGCATCGAGAACATCGCGGATGCGCGCTACCAGGAGCTCGCCAATTTCTCCACGCCGGGACGCTCGGCCTATGTCGGCGCCGCCATCCGGTTTTGACGCCGCGGACGCCGCGGCGCGCGACGCCAAGGCCCGGTTCGCCGTCACGGCCGCGCTGTGCGCGGCGCTGGCCGTGCTGGCACTCGCCGGACTCGCGATCGGATACGTGCGCCTGCCGGTAGCGCAGGTCTTGGGCGCGCTGGTGGCGCCCTCCGACGACGTCACCGCGACCATCGTGCGAGCGATCCGCCTGCCCCGCGTGCTGCTCGGGATCTTCATCGGCGCCTCGCTCGGCGCCTCGGGCGCCGCGCTTCAGGGCCTGCTGCGCAATCCGCTGGCGGAACCGGGCATCATCGGCGTTTCGGCCAGCGGCGGGCTCGGGGCCGTCATCGCGCTCTATTTCGGATTCGCCGCCGCTTCGCCGCTGGCGCTTCCGGGCTCGGCCATGGCCGGCGCGCTGGTCTCGATGCTAGTGCTCTACGCGGTCGCGTCCCGGGACGCCGGCACGCTGACCCTGATCCTGGCCGGCGTCGCCATCTCCAGCTTCGCCGTCGCGCTCACCTCGCTCGCCATGAATCTCGCGCCCAACCCGTATGCGGTGAGCGAGATGGTCACGTGGCTCCTGGGCTCGATCAAGGACCGCTCGTTCGCCGACTTCGCGCTGGCCGCGCCGTTCATGGCCGCGGGCTGGCTGTTCCTGCTCGCGGTCCGCCGCCCGCTCGACGCCCTGGCCCTGGGCGAGGATGCGGCGCGCAGTCTCGGCGTCAGCCTGCCTTCGGCCGCGTTCCTGGTCATCGCCGGCACCACGCTTTCGGTCGGCGCCGCGGTCGCGGTCTCGGGCGCGATCGGCTTCGTGGGCCTGGTCGTGCCCCATCTGCTGCGGCCGCTCTTGGGCCACCAGCCCGGCGCGCTGGTGCTGCCGAGTGCGCTCGGCGGCGCGGTCCTGGTCACCGCCGCCGACATCTTCGTGCGGCTGGCCCCCACCACCAACGAGCTGACGCTGGGCGTGGTCACCGCGCTCATCGGCGCGCCGTTCTTCCTTTATCTCGTCATCGCCACCAGGCGGTCGCTGCCGTGACCGACCTCGCGGCGAGGAACGTTCGGGTCAAGCTCGGCGGGCGGACCATCCTGCACGGGGTGGATTTCGAGCTCGCCCCCGGCCGGCTGGTGGCGCTGGTGGGGCCCAACGGGGCGGGAAAGACGACCTTGCTGCGGGCCATGGCCGCCCTGTTGCCGTTCGAGGGCGCGATCCTGCTCGGCGGGCGGCCGGTCGAAAGTTTTGCGCGCCGCGCCTTCGCCCGAACCGTTTCGTTCCTGCCCCAAGGCCAGCTCGTGCATTGGCCGTTGTCGGTGCGGCGCCTGGTGGCGCTGGCGCGGCTGCCCCATCTCGCCCCGTGGCAGCGGCCGGGCCGGAGCGACCACGAGGCGATCGAGCGCGCGATGGACCGCACCGACATCTGGATGTTCGCGGAGCGGCCGGTGACGACCCTGTCGGCGGGCGAGCGGGCGCGGGCCCTGTTCGCCCGGGCGCTGGCGGTCGAGGCGCCGGTGCTGCTGGCCGACGAGCCGGTGGCCGCGCTCGACCCCTACCATCAGCTTCAGATGATGGAGCTGTTGCGCGCCTATGCCGACGACGGGCGCGCGGTCGCGGTCGTGCTCCACGACCTGACGCTGGCGTCCCGGTTCTGCGACCGCGTGAGCCTGGTGGCGGAGGGGCGCCCGGTCGCGGACGGGCCGCCGGACGCGGTTTTCACCGACGACAACCTGCGCCTGGCCTATGGGGTCGAAGTGTTGCGCGGCGCCCAAGACGGTCAGACCTTCGTGTTGCCCTGGCGCCGGCTCCCCTAGGCGCCTGCCGTAGGGGGCTCATGTGGGCGGCTCATGCCGGCGGCCGGCGCCGATTGCCGAAGGGCTGCCGCCGCCATGACGTAACTCATTGCGATATAAACGCGATTTACCGCGGTCGCGGGCGGCGCCGGGGGCCTTGCGGCTCGAGCGCAGCCGCGATTCGGCGTGTCAAGGGGCCCGATTCATAAAATTAGAGGAAAATACCGAAAAAAATGCGTTCGCGCACACCGGAGTGTATCTCTTTCGCGTACGAGACGGTGGCTTAGGGCTTGGGGTCCTTCTAATCTGAGCCGGAATTAATGTTTTGTTAACGCGATTTTCCCTGTCAAGGGCGGTTTCGGACCGTTTGGCGGGGTTCGGTGGAGGAAAAAGGGCCGCGTCGCCTGTGACCGAAA
>JBAVNO010000283.1:0-10145 GCA_049691095.1 Alphaproteobacteria bacterium
GCTGACGCGGCGACCGATGGGCGGGACGCGGTTTGACCGCGATCAGGCCTCGAAGACGTCGACGACCGCGCCTTCGCGGTCGAAGCAGGCGGCGACGAGGGGCCCGCCGAAGCCGCAGCCGGCGTCGATGCCCGCCGTGAACGCGCCGACGTGAATTCCGCGGTGCCGGGGGTCGAAGCCCCGCACCACCAGGCGGAAGCCGGCGTAGGGCTCGGCGATCTTGGAGAAGCCGGACACCCCCCACCAGAAGCTGTCGGTCTGCGCGGTCAGGGGACGGGCGGGATCGATGCCCGCGTTCACGAACAGCAGCGCCGCCCCCGCCTCGCCCGGCGCGGTGAAGGCCGCGCGCTTCAACACGCTCATCAGCGCGGCGTGACCCGGCGATTCGCGGATCTTGGCGCGAAGAGTGCTGGTCCAGCGGGTGATGCCGAGCGGACCCTGGCGGGCGTAGCCGGCGTCGTGGCGGACGTCGCCGCCATAGGCTTCGAGCGTCGCGCCCACGCCCTGCTCCACCATCCAGGTGAACACTTCGGAGGGATTGGGCGCCATCTGGAGCTGCAACAGCTTCTGCCACATCTCCTCCTGGCTTCCGCGAAGATAGGCGATGTCGCAGGCGAACATGCCGGGCGACGCCAACAGCAGGCGGCGGAAGTCCAGCAGCTCGCCGACCGTGGCGCGAATCGCCGGCCCGCGGCCGAGAAAATTTCCGAGATAGACGAGACGGTCGCCGGGCGCGAACCGGGACTCGAGTGCCCGGTGCAGATTCTTCAACCGCTCGGCTTCGCCGTGGATGGACGCCACCGCCCAGATGCGCCGGGAATTTCGCAGGGTGGCGAAGATCTGGTCGTCGTCGGGCATGGCGGCCGGTGCGCGCGGCACCCTCCTCGCCGACGCGCAGGTCGCGACGGCGCGGGGCGCGTTCAGACCGTGGGTCGGGCTGACGCCGCCGGATCAGGCGGCCTTGAGGACTTCTTCTAGACGCTCGGCCGCGACCTTGTCATCAATCTTCTCGACCGCCGCCAATTCGCGCGCCAGGCGGTTGAGCGCCGACTGATAGATCTGCCGCTCGCTGTACGACTGCTCGGGTTGCTCCGAGCTGCGGTAGAGATCGCGCACCACCTCGGCGATCGAGACGGGATCGCCGGAGTTGATCTTGGCTTCGTATTCCTGGGCCCGCCTGCTCCACATCGCCCGATTGACGCGGGCATTGCTGCGCAGCGTCGCCATCGCGGCTTCCATCCGGTCGCGGGAGCTCAGCCGGCGCAGGCCCGAGGACTTCGCCTTGGGCACCGGGACGCGCAGCGTCATGCGCTCCTTCTCGAAGCGGATGACGAACAGGTCCAGACGGCTGCCGGAGATCTCCTGCTGCTCGAGGCCGATGATCCGTCCGACCCCGTGGGTCGGGTAGACAACGAAGTCGCCAGCGGAAAAGCCAAGTTTCTCTGCCATGATCAGAATTTCTTTCGCATGTCCGATGATTTTCGGAGTTTCCTTTCGAAGGTGCAAAACGTTGCCGGTACCCAGCCGGAAACCGGGTACCGCCCAAACACCATCGCCCGAAGCCTCGGACTGATTATCGATTTCCTCGGGACAATTAAGATATCTGTGATTTATATCACAAATTTAAAGGGTTTGATAGGCCCAAGCCAGGCTGTGCGGCGGTATGTCCTAACCGGATCAAGGCCCTGCGGCTGCCCGCGCATAGGCCCGCGCATACCGGAGCAGCCTAAAAAGGCACGTTTCGCCCGCGCCCAGGCGCGCCCGGGACGGTCCGGGATCAGCGTTTTCCGGGGTTGGGGTCGAAGAACTTCTCGAACTTGCCGGCGACGCTCTTCCATTCGTCGGCGTCGGACGGAGCTTCGCCCTTGCGGGTGATGTTGGGCCAGGCCTCGGAGTATTTCCGGTTCATGTCCACCCAGGCCGCGGCATTGGGATCGCTGTCGGGGATGATGGCCTCGACCGGGCATTCGGGCTCGCACACCCCGCAGTCGATGCACTCGTCGGGATGGATGACCAGCATGTTGCCCCCTTCGTAGAAGCAGTCGACGGGGCACACCTCGACGCAATCCATGTATTTGCAGCGGATGCAGGCCTCGGTCACGACGTAGGTCATCTGTCCCTCATCATCCTAATCTCTTGCCGAGAAATCTCTTGGCCCGAACTCTCCGAGTCAAGACGCCGCGCCGCCGCAGGACTCGTTCCAGGCCGCCGTTTCGGCGTCACGGTCCGCGTGCCCCGCCCTTGCGGCGCCGCGCCAGAACCCGTTGACGCGCCGCGCCGCTGTCCTTGTCGGCGACGTAAATAAGCCCTCCCACGCGCCGGAGCAAGCTCGCTTCGTACTCATCGAGCTCGCCGTCGGCATAGGCCACCTCCCACAGCATTTCGATCAACTCGATCCGCTCCCGCTCGGAGAAATGCCGCGCGACGGTGCGCGTGAACGGGAAGAGTTGCGTGCTGTCCGCCACGGTTTGCTCGGCCTGCGCGATCAGCTCCGCGACCTCGTCATCCGCGAGATCGAATCGTTCGCTCAGCAGTCGCGCGATGGTTCGCCGTTCGGCCGCGTCGAAATGCCGGTCCATGCACGCGGCCTCGACAAGGAGCGCCGCGACGGCCAGACGGAGTTCGCCGCTGCCGGAAGGACCGCCGCCCTTAACGCCGCCGCCGAAACAGTGGACGAACGCCGAAATGCGGTCGATCATGGTTTTGCCTATCACACCGGGGGAAAGCCCGCAACCCCAAGCAATGTAAGGGATTTGGCGGCACCCGATCCGCCATTTTCCGGCTATTTCCCCGGCTGTTTCCAACTGGTTGGCACGGCTTCCGGCCTAGTCGTCACCCTTCAATCGGGTGATGGCGCGGCGGTCCGCCTTGGTCGGCCGGCCGCTGCCCCTGGCCCGCACCGAGTGCGGCACGTCCGTCTTCTTGGCCGCCGGGACGGGCGAAAGATCCTCGTACAGCAAGGCCGCCTCGGCGGCGGGGCCGCGCCGCCCGCCCAGCGCCAGGATGCGGACCACGCGGATGCGGCTCCCCATCGGGAAGGTGAGGACATCGCCGGGGCCTACCGGATGGTGCGCCTTGGTGACCACCTGGCCGCCGACGCGCAGCCGGCCCGCGGCGCACAACGCCGAGGCCCTGGTGCGGCTCTTGAAGAAGCGGGCCTGCCACAGCCACTTGTCGACGCGGAGCCTGGGTTCGCTCATGCCGGCGAAGCGACGGCCGCCTCAGCGCTCGAAGTCCAGGTCGCGGAGCTTGGCGAACGGCGAGTCGCGGCTTCCCGCGCGCGCCTCGCGCCGCGTTCCCTTCTTGCCGCGGGCGGCCTTGGGGTGCTTCGTCCGGCGGCGCGGCCGGACGTGGAAGGTGACGCCGTCGTCTTCCAGCTTGGCCACGAATCCCAGCGCACCCAGCACGACGGCGAGCTCCTTGGGCCCGCATCCGGCAAGCCCGCACAGTTCGGGACCCGCCCGGAAGCTTCCCTCCTTCGACTTCTTGAACGCCTCGGCCAACAGCCGTTCGACCATGTCGACACGGACCGCGCGGCCCTGCGAACCGGCGCCACGGAACGGCCGGTAGCCGATGGCGTAACAGGCGTCGTCATCGCCCTCGCCTTGAAGCGGGAACGCGACCTGCGCGGGTCTTGGCGGGAGTACCGGCGTTCCCCCCCGGTAGGCCGCCCACAGCAGGGCGCGGACGCGCACGGCGTCGGGCTTCAGGAGCGCGCCCAGATAAACGCTCTCGCGGCCGATGTGCACGCCAAGCCCCGCCAGCTGCTTGCGCTCGGGCTGCGTGAGGACCGCGATCTCGCTTTCGCATGCGCGCCTGGGCACCGACCCCAAGCGCTCGCAGAGCTGGAACGCGATGCCGCGGGCCGCCCCCGAAAGTTCCGCCTCGCGCAACCGGACGAGGGGCGCCAGGGCGGCGGCGACGTGATCCCCGAACCATGAGGCCGCGCGCCGCCGGGCCTTTTCCCGTTCGACCCCGTCCAGCAACTCGCTCGTCAGCGGCTCGACCCGGGGGGCAAGCGCGGTGCGGCCGGGATGAAGCCTGGCCACGGGCTCGCCCCGCCACAGGATCGTCGCCTCCGCCGTGAGCGAAAGCTCGTCGTCCGACGAGGCTTCGAGTTGCGCCAGCCTTTTCGCTACCGGTCCCCGAAGCGCGCGCTGCGCCGCGGCGATCAAGGCGCGCGCGTCCTCGCCGCCGTCGCGGTCGGCCACGAATCGGAAGCCCTCGAGACGGCCGACGCGCAAGCCCTCGACCGTCACCTGACCCGACGGATCGACCGCGCCTGCAAGCTCGACGCGGTCCTTGAGGCGGCTTAGAAGCGTGGATACGCGGCGGTCGACGAAGCGGTGGGTGAGCGCGTGGTGAAGCGCATCCGACAGCCGGTCCTCGATCGCGCGGGTGGTTTCCTGCCAATGCATGGGATCGGCCAGCCAGTCGGCGCGATACGCCACATAGGTCCAGGTGCGGATGTGCGCGATGCGGGTGGCGAGCGTGTCGATGTCGCCTTCGGTGCGGTCGAGCCGGCCGATGTTGGCGGCGACCCAGTCTTCCGGCAGGCGCGCCTCGTGACTGGTGAGATGAAGGAAGACGCGCCGCAGCAATGCGGTATGGGCGTCGGTCAGGATCTTCCGGTAATCGGGGATTTGGCACACGTCCCACAACAGGCGCACCGACGCCGGGTCGCGGGTGCGTTTCAAGATCTCGGCGTCGCGGGCGAGCGCCGCCAGAGTCAGATGGTCGTCGGCCTCGCGCGAACGCATGAGCTCAGGCGTTGCGGGCGGCTGCTCGAGGCTCGCCAGCAGCTCGCGCACAGAGCCGAATCTGAGCTTGGGATTGCGCCAGTAGAGCCCGGTCAGCTTGTCGAAGCGGTGTTCCTCCACCGCGGCCACGGTTTCGGGATCGAGCGGGCCGATCTCGGTCGTGGTGCCGAAGCTGCCGTCGCTCATGTGCCGGCCGGCGCGGCCCGCGATCTGGGCGATCTCGGCGGCGGCCAGACGCCGGGCGCGGCGCCCGTCGAACTTGGTGAGGCGCGCGAACGCCACATGGTCGATGTCCATGTTGAGGCCCATGCCGATGGCATCCGTGGCGATGATGTGATCGACGTCGCCGGACTGGAACATGGCGACTTGGGCGTTGCGCGCCCTGGGGCTCAGCGCGCCGAGCACCACCGCGGCGCCGCCCCTCTGCCGACGCATCAGCTCGGCCAGCGCATACACATCCGAAGCCGAAAAGGCGATGGCGGCGGAGCGGCGCGGCAGCCTCGTCAGTTTCTTCGGGCCCGTATAGCTCAGCACCGAGAAACGCGGGCGGCTGACGAATTCGGCTTCGGGAACGAGGCGGCGGATGAGCGGGCGGATCGTGTCCGCGCCCAGCAACATGGTTTCCTCGATGCCGCGGGCGCGCAGCAGGCGGTCGGTGAAGATGTGGCCGCGGTCGGGGTCGGCGGCGAGCTGGACCTCGTCGATGCCGAGGAAGGCGACCGGCCGGTCGAGAGGCATCGATTCGACGGTGCACAGGAAGTAGCGCGCCAGAGGCGGAACGATCTTTTCCTCGCCCGTGATCAGCGCCACCCGGCTCTTGCCCTTGAGGCCCACCACGCGGTCGTAATTCTCGCGCGCCAGCAGGCGCAGCGGGAAGCCCATCATGCCCGAGGCATGGCCCAGCATCCGCTCGATGGCGAGGTAGGTCTTGCCGGTGTTGGTCGGGCCAAGAACCGCGGTGATCCGCGGCCTCGAGGGGGCGGTCGCCATGGTCAGAGAATCGGCATTCCCGGCGCCGTTTGCAAGCATCGCCGCAACCAGACGGCGGGCCGCACGCGCCTAGTGCGCCGCATGCACCAAGGGTACGAAAGCCACCGGGAACAGGGTCTTCTCGTGGATGCCGCCGTCGGCGTCCTTGGTCACCAGCACCAGGTCCTGAAAACTGAACGGCGCGCCGATGGGGATCACGATGCGCCCGCCGGCCTTGAGCTGCTCGATGAGCGGGGGCGGAACCGCGGACGCGGCGCAGGTGACGATGATTCCGTCATAGGGTGCGTGCTCCGGCCAGCCTTCGAATCCGTCCCCGGTGCGGACGGTCACGTTGGCGTAGCCCAGCCTGGCCAGCCTTTCGGCCGCGGCCCGGGCAAGCTCCGGCACGTATTCCACCGTGTAGACGGCCTTGGCGAGACCCGCCAGAACCGCCGCCTGATAGCCGCAGCCGGTGCCGATCTCCAGCACCACCGAGGACGATGACAACTCCAGAAGGTCGGTCATGATCGCGACCATGTAGGGCTGCGAGATCGTCTGCCCATGGCCGATGGGGAGCGGCATGTTGGCGTAGGCGAGATAGGCCTCGACCTCGGGGACGAATTTCTCCCGCGGCACCCCGGAAAGGGCCGCGTGCACCCCGCCGCTCATTTCCGCCTTTCCCGTCCAGGCCGCGGTCTGCACGTATTCGGCCGCGATTTCGCGCAGCAGCAGGTCCCTTTCGGCTTTCCGGTCGGTTTTCGGCTCGGGCATCGGCGCACCCCCCGGCGCCTTCAAAGCACCGTCCGGCTCATTCCACCGCAACGGCGGCGTCTCTGCAACCGCGACCCGGTTATGGTAAGCTTCGTCCCCGAGCATGGAAGCCCGAGGGAGGCGCGCCATGACTTTGACACTCGCCAGCACCGCGTTCACCCACGGAAGTCCGATACCCCGCGAATACAGCTGCGAGGGCGACGATCTCTCGCCGCCATTGTCGTGGTCCGACGCGCCGGCCGGGACCAAGAGCTTCGCGCTCATCTGCGACGACCCGGACGCGCCGGCCGGGACCTGGCACCATTGGGCCGCCTTCAACATCCCCGGCGACCAGACCGCGCTTCCCGAAGGCTTCGCCACCGACGCCGTGGTGGGATCGATCCATCAGGCCGTGACCGATTTCGGACGTCCGGGCTACGGCGGGCCTTGCCCGCCCCGGGGGCACGGCACCCACCATTACCATTTCCGGTTGTTCGCGCTGTCCGTGCCGAAGCTGGATCTTCCGCTCGACTCCACCTGCACCGACGTCGCGGCGGCGGCCAAGCCTCACGTCCTGGCGTCGGCCGAGCTGATGGGAACCTATTCGCGCTGAGGGCGGCCGAATGGCATGCCGCCCGAGGGCGCCCTGACTGCTGGCATCCTGGCTGGGGAAAGTTCGATTGGCCGGGCGCCGACCCGCGGGCCGGTCAGCGCACGGCCATCGCCGCCGCACCCAGAATCGGACCGTAATCGTCGGATTGGACGACGATGGCGCAGCCGTCGCGCTTTTGGCCGGAGGTGTCGTTGACCGGCACCTCGAGCGAAAGCGCGCCGCCCGAATAATCGCCGATGCGGCGGATCTCGCGGACGACGTTGCTGTTGGTCAACGTGCGGCCGCCGTTCTCGCCGCGCTCCACGTTGGTGACATGCTGGCGGTCGTATTCGAACATCCATACCGCCGCCGTGCCGTCGAATTTGGCGGCGGGAATCGAAACCGACAGCATGCCTTCCTTCTTTTCGGTCACGGCGACTGGAACACGCAGACGGGCGCGCTTGGCCTCCTGCGCGATCAGGCTCTGGACCGAGTCTTCGTGCGACCCCACCGTTTCCATCGCGCCGTTCACGACCATTTCCGGCGTGTACACGTAGCGCTGACGCAGCGCCCGTGCATAGGCGTGCTGGCGCGCCGTCGAGTCCGCGGACGCGAACACGTCCTTCCAGCCGATGTAGTCCCAGTAATCGACGTGGAACGACAGGGCGATGATGTCGTCACGCTTGCTCAGTTTCGTGAGCAGCGCGTCGGCGGGCGGACAGGACGAACAGCCCTGCGAGGTGAAGAGCTCGACCACCGTGGGAGAGGCGGCGGGCTTGTCCGCCGCGCGCGAAGCGCCGCCGGCAAGCGCGATCGTCGCGCCCATCGCGAGCAGCACGGCCAGTTTCCGGAAATCCTGCATGGCTCCAGGATAAGACCCGCGGCGCTCACCTGCCAATCACTTGTCAGTGAGGGAATCGCGGCCGTCGGGGCGGCATCGAGCGGCCGCCCGGGGCGGCAACTGTCGCCCGCTTGCCCTCTTCGAGACTCGGGCCTTCCGCTGCCTCGCATCTTCGTTTCACGCCGCACGCCGGGGCACCGTGATTCCTCTTGCGCGCGGGATAATATTTCGATATTTCTGGAAATATGAAAATTCAATCCGCCGTGCCGGCCCTGTCTGCGCTCGCCCAGCCCACGCGGCTTGCCGCCTACCGTCTTCTGGTCGAGGCGGGCCCGGACGGGCTTCCCGCCGGCGTCATCGCCGGGCGCCTGTCGCTGGCGCCGCCGACGCTTTCTTTCCATCTCGCGCAATTGGAGCGCGCCGGGTTGGTGGCTTCGCGCCGCGCCGGACGCTCGATCATCTATTCCGCCAATTTCGGCCGCATGCGCCAGCTGGTCGCGTTCCTGACCGAGAATTGCTGTGGCGGCGATGTGGCCGCTTGCACGGCGCCGCCTCAACCGGGTCGCACCGAAACGAAACAGCATGAAACGGGACAGATCGCATCGGGGCAGAGGCGGCCGCGCATTCGCACCCGCAGTTGAATCGTGCACAAGATGGCCCCAGCGAACGCGGACAAGACCTATAACGTTCTGTTCCTGTGCACGGGCAATTCGGCGCGCAGCATCATGTCCGAGGCGCTCATCAACACGCTCGGCCAAGGCCGGTTCCGCGGTTTCAGCGCCGGAAGCCACCCGACGGGAAGGATCAACCCCTACGCGCTCGGGCTGCTGCAGCGCGAAGGCCACGACGTAGCGGCCTTGCGCAGCAAGAGTTGGGACGAATTCGCCGCGCCCGGCGCGCCGGTCATGGATTTCGTGTTCACCGTCTGCGACAACGCGGCGGGCGAGGTGTGCCCGGTGTGGCCGGGCCAGCCCATGACCGCCCATTGGGGCATGCCGGACCCGGTCGCGGCGACGGGCTCCGACGCCGAGAAGGCATTGGCGTTCGCCCGGGTCTACCGCGGGCTCAAGATGCGCATTTCCGTGTTCCTCAGCCTTCCCCTTGCCAGCATCGACCGGCTGGCGTTGAAGCCGCGTCTCGACGCCATCGGGCGCATGCCGCGGGAGACCCTTTAGCCGTGCGGCAGGAACAACCGCCGCGGCCGCAAAGGGCGGATCCTCTCGGCGCGTTCGGCCGGTATCTCACCTTGTGGGTAGCGCTGTGCATCGCCGCCGGCATCGCGCTCGGCCGTTTCATGCCCGAGCCCTTCCGCGCCATCGGCGGCCTCGAGGTGGCCAGGGTCAACGTGCCCGTCGCTCTTCTGGTGTGGGCGATGATCGTGCCGATGCTGTTGAAGGTGGACTTCGGCGCGCTGCGTCAGGTCGGCCGCCATTGGCGCGGCATCGCGGTGACCTTGTTCATCAACTGGGGCGTCAAGCCGTTCTCGATGGCGCTGCTGGGAGCGTTGTTCCTCGGCCACCTGTTCGCGCCCCTGCTGCCCGCGGGCCAGATCGAATCCTATCAGGCCGGCCTGATCCTGCTCGCCGCCGCGCCCTGCACCGCCATGGTCTTCGTGTGGAGCAGTCTCGCCGAGGGCGAGCCCAACTTCACCCTGACCCAGGTCGCCCTCAACGACACCCTGATGGTGTTTGCGTTCGCTCCCATCGTCGCGCTGCTTTTGGGGGTGGCGTCGATCACGGTGCCGTGGGAGACGCTCGTTCTTTCGGTCGCGCTCTACATCGTCATCCCGCTTGCCGTCGCCCAGGCCTGGCGCGCGCGGTGCCTGACGTCTGGCGGCGAGACGGCGCTCGAGCGGACGCATGCGCGCCTTCAGCCCGTGAGCATCGCGGCGCTGCTGGCGACGCTCGTGCTTCTGTTCGGCTTCCAGGGCGAGCGGATCATGAGCCAGCCGCTGATCATCGCGCTCATCGCCGTGCCGATCCTGGTTCAGGTGTACTTCAATTCGGCGCTGGCCTACCTCTTGAACCGGATGCTCGGCGTCGAATTCGCGGTCGCGGCGCCGTCGGCCCTGATCGGCGCCAGCAATTTTTTCGAGCTGGCGGTGGCCACCGCCATCAGCCTGTTCGGCTTCGAGTCGGGGGCCGCGCTCGCCACGGTGGTCGGCGTCCTGGTCGAAGTGCCGGTGATGCTGTCGGTGGTCGCGATCCTGCGCCGCACGCGCCGCTGGTACGAG
>JBAVNO010000284.1:0-3620 GCA_049691095.1 Alphaproteobacteria bacterium
AACTGGTGGCCGAGGGTGCGAACGCCATCCTGTTCAATGCGCTGAGCTACGGCTTCGCGGCGCTGGAATCGCTGGCCTCCGATCCGCGGGTCGATGTTCCCATCTTCGTGCATCCGGCGCTGGCCGGTGCGCTATGCGCCGCGCCCGACCACGGGTTCGGCTACGATGTCGTGCTGGGGACGTTGGCCGCTCACGCCGGCGCGGACGCGGTACTCTATCCCGCCCATTACGGGAGCCTGCCCTTCGACGCCGCGGCGGAAATGCGCATCCGCGACGCGCTTCGCGCCCGGGGCGTGTTTCCGGTGCCCTCCGCGGGCATCCATCCCGGCGTCGTGCCCCATGCGCTCGCCGATTACGGCCCGGACATGATCCTCAACGCCGGGACCGGGATCATCGACCACCCGGACGGCGCCGCCGCCGGGGTGCGCGCCTTCTTCGAGGCGCTGGCCCAGGCCCGGCCCGGCCGGCCTTTCGATCCGGGCCAAATCGCCGACGGCCCGCTCAAGCGCGCGCTCGCCAAATGGGGGACGGGATGAGGCGCCGGATGTCCGGGTCATGAACCGTATCGTCTTTTGCGATTTCGACGGCACGATCGCCGAAGAGGAAACCTTTGTCGCGGTATTCCACCAATTCTCGCCGAAGCTCGCGGCCGAGCTGGTGCCCCTCATGCAGCAGCGGCGTATGACCCTTCGCGAGGGTGTGTCCCGCATCCTCGAATCGATCCCCTCGAGCCGTTATCCCGAGATTCTCGATTTCATGCGCGGGCGGAAGATCCGCGCCGGGTTCACGGAGCTTCTCGATTTCCTCGACGCCCAGCGGGTGCCGTTTGTCGTCATCTCGAGCGGGCTCCGCGGCATGTTGGAGACGGTGCTGGGACCGTTATACTCGCGGCTTCACGCCGTTCATGCGCTGGAGGTGGAATTGGACGGTCCGTTTCTGCATCCGGTCTCGCCCGCCATGTCGGACGAGGAATTGGTGGCAAAGCCCGCGATCATGGCGCGCTATCCGGCCGCCTTCAGGGTCGCGATCGGCGACGGAGTGACGGATTTCCGCATGGCCGAGAACGCCGACCTGGTTTTTGCCCGCGACCGGCTGGCGGAGTTGTTGTCCGAGCGCGGCGTGCCGTTCCTTGCCTTCGAAGATTTCTTCACCGTTCGCGATCATTTGGCGCATATTTGGCACGCTACCGTGAAAGGGCAAAGCCGCGCATGACCCAGAATCCTCGCCGCACCGGCGGCCGCACCCTCGATCCCCGCGATACGCTGATCGCACACGCCGGAATTTTCTATGGACGGGGCTGGATGGCGGGAACCGCAGGCAACCTGTCGGCGCGAAGCCGGGACGGGGTGTGGATCACCGCCAGCGCCAAGAACAAGGGCGCATTGGAGCCCGCCGATTTCGTGCATCTGTCGCCGGCGGGCGAGCTGTTGGAAAAGGGCGGGCCCGAGTCCAGACCTTCGGCCGAATCCGGCATTCACCTCGCGATCTACCGCCGTTTCGCGGAGGCCAAGGCCTGCTATCACGTGCATACGGTGGAATCGACCCTGGCCTCGCGCATGGGGACCGCGGACTGGCTGCCCTTGCCCGGCCTCGAGATGCTGAAGGGCTTCGGTCTCGCGCCCTCGGATCTGCCGGTGGCGATTCCAGTATTCGACAATCACGACAGCGTCGATGAAATCGGCGACGAAATCGCACGCCGCCTCGAGGACGAGCCCCCGGCCGCACCGGTGCTCCTCATCCGCAATCACGGGCTCACCACCTGGGGCGAAAGCATGGAGGCGGCCTTCAACCATGTGGAGTTGGCCGAATACGTCTTCCGCTACATGGTCGCCGCCCGGCTGCTCAGGCTTTAGGCCGCGGATAGAGCCGCCGCGCCGCGGGCGCCGGAAGCGCCTACGGCCCATTCGGCGGCCGCAACCCTTGCCGACCCTCCCCACCTCAAATATTGGGGCAGAAAAAACCGCTGGGCCGCAAAAAGTCCATGAAACGACCACACTTTTGACGAAATCAAAGACTATCTGAGCCCTGTAAAAGGCGTTCAAACCGCCTGCTCGGGCCGCCCCGAAGTCTTTCCGGAGGAAGGCTCCTGTCCCCGAACCCGGCCGGGACCGGCGATCAGGGCCGGATTTCTCCGGCTGCCCCTGCCCCTCGGTATTGCGCCGCTCGAACCGGCCCTTACATAAGGTCCAACTCTTTCATTGCTTCCACAGGTCAAGCCAAAGAGATGAACATGAAACGCTTATTCCTTTCCTTCGCGCTCGCCCTCGCGCTCGCGTCGAGCTCGCTTGCGCCGGCCTTTTCCGCGACACCGCCCGAAGCCCTGCCCTCGCTGGCCCCGATGCTCGAGAAGGTCGAGGCGGGCGTGGTGAACATCGCGGTCCGGGGCACCATCAAGGAAGAGGACAACCCTCTTCTTCAGGACCCGTTCTTCCGTCGCTTCTTCAACCTGCCCGACCAGCCCACGGAGACGGAGCGGCAGGTGCAAAGTGTGGGCTCCGGCGTCATCATCGATTCCAAGAACGGATACGTGATCACCAACAACCACGTGGTCGAGAACGCCGACGAGATCGAAGTGGTCCTGGCCGACCGCCGCCAGGTCGACGCCAAGGTCGTGGGCACCGATCCCGACTCCGACGTCGCGGTGCTCAAGATCAAGGGTGACGGCTATACCGAGGTGCCGTTCGGGAATTCCGACGACCTCAAGGTCGGCGACTTCGTGGTTGCCATCGGCAACCCCTTCGGCGTCGGGCAGACGGCCACACTGGGCATCGTCAGCGCGCTGGGGCGCACGGGCCTCGGCATCGAAGGTTACGAGAACTTCATCCAGACCGACGCCTCCATCAACCCGGGCAACTCGGGCGGCGCGCTCGTCGATCAGGCCGGACATCTGGTCGGAATGAACACCGCGATCGTGAGCCGCACGGGCGGCAGCGTCGGCATCGGCTTCGCCATCCCGGTCAACATGGTGCGCCAGGTCGTGCAGCAGCTCATCGAGCACGGGAAGGTGACTCGCGGCCAGCTCGGCGTGCTGGTCCAGGACCTGACGCCCGATATCGCCGCCGCCATGGGTGCCGAAGGGGCCAACGGCGCCGTGATCTCCCAGGTCGCGAGCGGCTCGCCCGCCGAAAAGGCCGGCCTCAAGGCGGGCGATATCATCGCCGCCGTGAACGGCAAGGACGTCAAGGGCGCGGGTCAGCTACGCAACATGGTGGGCTTCATGCGCCCGGGCGACAAGGTGGACATCGACGTCGTGCGCGACGGCAAGCACACGACGGTCACCGCCTTCCTGGGCGAGGCGAAGAAGACGATGGCCAAGGGCGAGGAGAAGGGCGGCAAGCTCCGCGATGTGATCTTGTCCGAGATCCCGCCCGGCCATCCCCTTTACGGTCAGGTACAGGGCGTGCTGGTCCAGGAGATCAAGCTCGGCAGCAAGGCGGCGCGCGCGGGGCTTCGCCCCGGCGACGTCATCGTCGCCATCAACCGCAAGCCGGTGACGACGCCCGACGAGGCCTACAAGCAGCTCGCCGAACACGGCGACAAGCCGGCGCTCCTTGACGTCCGGCGCGGCGACGAGGCGCTGTTCATCGCCGTCCGCTGACGCGGACTCATTGAAGGCAAAG
>JBAVNO010000285.1:0-19950 GCA_049691095.1 Alphaproteobacteria bacterium
CTTCGCCGTCGTCCTTGTCGTCGCCCATGTCGTCGCCTTTACCGGCCTTGCCGGAGCCGTCATCCGTCTTCCCGCGCATCCCGGGGCGTCCCATCCGATGCTTCTCCCGGAATTCCTTCCGGCACGCGTCGTCGCTGACGCCCTTGTCGCGGCATTCCTGGCGGAACTTGGCGTATTCGTCATGGAGCTGTTTGCGGCGCTCCACGGCCTGCTTGCGGCATTGTTCCGGGCTCAGTCCCTGCTGCTTGCAGCGCTCGTCGAACCGTTTCTTCGCCTGCTCGCGGCGCTGATCGCGCTGCTGCGAAATCCATTCGCGGCACTTCGCCTCATCGGTGATTCCTTCCTTGCGGCAACGCTCACGCTCGGCGTCCATGCGCTGCTCGCGGATGACCTCGCGCTCCTTCAAGCGCGTCTCGCACTCCTCGGCGCTGATGCCCCGTGTCTGGCACTGAGCCTTGAACCGGGCAGCCCAGTCGTCGCCCTGTGCCGGAGCATCCGCGGCGAATGCGGACGACGCGCCCAGCACCAAGAGGAGCGCCGCCACGGTCCAAATCCACGATCGTGTCATCGAAAGACTCCTTGTTCGCAACGTCATGAAACGAGGGCCGGATCGCTTACCCGCGCCGGGCGATGTGACGGGGCATCCTCGCGCATGATCCAGCCGCCTCCCAGCACCCGCTCGCCGTCATAGAAGACGCAAGCCTGGCCCGGCGCCACGCCGGTTTCGGGCCGGTCCAGCGTCACTTCCGCGCGGTCCCCGCCGATCGCCTGCACGGTGGCCGACACCAAGGGCTGGGCCGAGCGCAGCTTGACGGCAACCCGGATGTCGCGTCCCGAAAGGCCGTCCCCCTCGCCCAGCCAGTTGACGCCGGATACGCGGACACGCGTCCGTTCCAGCGCGGACCTCGGCCCCACCACCACCTGCCCGGTCGTGGGCTCGATGCGGACGACATAGAGCGGCTGCTCGGTGCCGCCGATGCGAAGCCCCCGGCGCTGCCCGACCGTGAAATGGATGACGCCGTCGTGGCGGCCGAGCACGCGGCCGTCGACGTGAACGATGTCGCCGGGCTCCGCGGCGCCGGGCCGCAACCGTTCGACAAGCCGCCCGTAATCGCCATCGGGCACGAAGCAGATGTCCTGGCTGTCGGGCTTCACGGCCACGGGAAGACCGAGCCGGGAGGCGATGGACCGGACCTCGTGCTTCCCCATCGCGCCGATCGGAAACCGCAGGAACGCGAGCTGCTCGCTTGTGGTGGCGAACAGGAAATAGCTCTGGTCGCGCGAGGGATCGGCGGCGCGGTGAAGCTCCGGCCCGTTGGCGCCCGCCACCCGCCGCACGTAATGGCCGGTGGCGAGCGCGTCGGCCTCGAGTTCGCGCGCGGTGGCCAGGAGATCACGGAACTTGACCGTCTGGTTGCAGCGGACGCAGGGGATGGGCGTCTCGCCCGCGAGATAGCCGTCGGCGAATTCCTCGATCACGGATTCGCGGAAGCGCCGCTCGTAATTCAGCACGTAATGGGCGATGCCGAGATGGTCGGCGACGCGGAGGGCGTCGTGAATGTCCTGGCCCGCGCAGCAGCTTCCCTTGCGCCCCGCGGCCGCGCCGTGGTCGTAGAGCTGCAGCGTGACGCCGATGACGTCATAGCCTTCGGCCGCGAGCAGCGCCGCCGTGACCGAGCTGTCGACGCCGCCGGACATGGCGACCACCACCCGCGTGGCGCCGGGCGCCTTGGCGAACCCCAGGGAATTGGCTTCTCTCACCATGGCCGGACTATAGACGAGCATCGGGCCGGCGCAAGCGCCGGCGGCCGCGGAGCCTAAATGCTTGAAACGAAAAGGCGGGTTACGAGCGCTCCGCGATCCAGGCCATCTGGATGGCTTCCAGGATCTTCTCGTTGGAGCGCTGCGGGTCGTCCTCGAAACCGGGGAGTTCGGTCACCCAGCGGTGGAGGTCGGTGAAGCGCAGGTTGACGTTGTCGGCGTCGGGGTGGCGCTCCTCCAGCTCGATGGCGATGTCCTGAATGTCGGTCCAGCGCAAGCCCATAGGACTGTCCGTGCCCCCGGCCGAGCCTATTTGTCGACCATCATATTGCGGGTCGCGGCCGGAAGCCTGACCGTCAGGCCGTCGAGCTCGTTGGTCATGATGATCTGACAGCCGAGCCTCGAGGTATGCGTGAGCCCCCAGGCCAGATCCAGCATGTCCTCTTCGTCCTCGGTCGCTTCGGGCAGGCGCTCGAAATCCTCGGGATCGATGATGACGTGGCAGGTGGAACAGGCGAGCGACCCCTCGCACGCGCCTTCCAGGTCGATATTGTTCCGGTGCGCGATCTCGAGGACCGACAGCCCCACCGGGGCTTCCACTTCGTGACGCGTGCCGTCGGGGTCGATGAACGTCAATTTGGGCATTTGTTTTTCTGTCTCCGTGCGGTGCCGCGGCGCGGACGGTTTAACCACATCCGGCGGTCGCGGAAAATGGGGCAATTGGTCACCGCGGGCCGACACGCGACTGGGCCGCAAGCCGGGCCGTTCCTTCGCCGGCGGTGTCCAAATCCTTCTGGACGCGGTGGTCCAGCTCGTCGACCGCCATGCCGGCCAGCGCCGCGCGGATGCCGCGGTCCATGCGCCGCTCCGCAAACGCCTGGGTGGCCTGTTCCAATGCCTCGACCGCCTGGTCGATGGCGTCGCGGTCCGCGCCTTTGAGGGCCGCCTCGAGCCGGCCGCGCACCGCGTCGATCGCCGCGCGTTCGGCCGGCTCCAATAGGTCGCCGTCCTTGGCCAGCGCCGAATCGAGCGCGTTCAGCGACCGACGCGCTTCGACGCGCGCTTCGGTCAACAGGCGCCGCAGCATGTCGTCCTTCGCGTGCTCCAGGCTGTCGCGGAGCATGCGCGCCATGTCGTCGTCGCTGAGCCCGTAAGACGGCTTCACCTCGACGTGCTGCGCCAGGCCGGTGGTGCGCTCCTCGGCCGACACGGTCAGCAGCCCGTCGGCATCGACCGCGAAGGTCACTTGGATGCGCGCCGCCCCCGCGGTCATGGGCGGGATACCGTGAAGCTCGAACCGGGCGAGCGAGCGGTTCTGGTCCACCAACTCGCGCTCGCCCTGGACCACATGGATCATCATCGCGGTCTGGCCGTCCTGATAGGTGGTGAATTCCTGCGCCTTCGACGCCGGGATCGGCGAATTGCGCGGGATGATCTTCTCCACCAGCCCGCCCATGGTCTCGATGCCGAGGCTGAGCGGGATGACGTCGAGCAGGAGAGTGTCGGAGCCCACCGTCAGCGCCTCGGCCTGAAGCGCGGCGCCGAGCGCCACCACCTCGTCCGGGTCGATGTCGGAGAGCGGCTCGCAGCCGAAGAACTCCGCCACCTTCCGGCGCACCAGCGGCACGCGGGTGGACCCGCCCACCAGCACCACGCCCTTGATGTCGCGGGGCGTCACGCGGCCGTCTTCGAGCACGCGGCGGCAAATCCCGATCGTCCGCTCCACCAGCGGCGCGATCAATGTCTCCAGCGCCGGCCGGTCGAGCTTGTGGAGCGAGGCCTGGCCCCCCACCTCGATCATCCATCGGCCGGCGTCCTGCCAGGACAGGCATTCCTTGGCGAGCCGCGCCGCGGCCAGCACGGTGGCGACCTCGGCGGGTTGGGGACGATCCTCGGGCTTGTGGCCCGGGCATTCGCCGAGGAAGCGCTCGCCGATCAGGTGGTCGAAATCGTCGCCGCCCAGCGCCGAATCGCCCCCGGTGGCCAGCACCTGGAACACGCCCTTCTCCATCCGCAGCAAGGACACGTCGAACGTGCCCCCGCCCAGATCGTAGACCGCATAGAGCCCTTCCGCCCCCTGGTCGAGGCCGTAGGCCAGCGCCGCCGCCGTCGGCTCGTTGACGAGGCGAAGCACCTCGATCCCGGCCAGCCGCGCCGCGTCCTTGGTCGCGGTGCGCGCGGCGTCGTCGAAATAGGCGGGCACCGTCACCACCGCCCGGCTCACCTCGTGGCCCAGCGAATCTTCGGCCTGCCGGCGCACGGCCTTGAGGATCTCCGCCGAAATCTCCACCGGCGTCAGACGGCGGCCGCCGATGTTGAGGCGCACCATGCCGCTCTCTCCGGGCTCGGGCGGCGACACCTCGAACGGCATGGCGCCGGAAAGCGTCTTGATGTCCTCCACGCCGCGGCCCATCAGCCGCTTGATGGAGGACACGACCCGCTCGGGGTTTTCGAGGATCTGGCGGCGCGCCTCCTCGCCCACGGTCACGGTGCCGTCGGCGTTGAACGCCACCACCGAGGGCACGAGGCCCCGGCCCTTGGCGTCGCGCAGCACCTCCGGCCGATTGCCGGCGGAGATCGCCACCACGGAATTGGTGGTCCCGAGGTCGATGCCCACGGCAAGGCGGCGGTCGCCCTCGTGGGGGACCGGCGTTTCGCCCGGCTCGTGCAATTGCAGCAGCATCACTCGGTGTCCTGAAAGCGCCCGGCGCGCGCACGGGCCTCGTCCGCAAGCTTGGTCAGATATTTGAGGCGCGTGGTGAGCCGCGCCGCCCCCGCCGGATCGCCGGCGCGGAAGGCCTTGGAAACGGCGGCCACGCAGGCCCGCATGTCGGTATCGGCGCGGGCGGCGATCCGCGCCACGTCTTGCGCCGACTGGGCGGAGGCCAGCTCCTCGCGCCGCTCCATCGTTTCCATGAGCAACTCGGGGTCGCTGACCGTCCCGCTCGCGTCGCCGTGCACGGGCACGCCCGCCAGCGACAACAGATGCTCGGCCCGGGTCACCGGGTCGCGCAGCACTTGATAGGCCTGATTGAGCGCGGTGGCCTGGGACATGGAGATGGCGCGCTCGCGCGCGCTCTTGGTCGCGAAGCGGTCGGGATGAAGCCGCGCCTGAAGGCCGAAATATTGGCGCGCCAGATCGTCCTCGACGAGGTCGAAAGTCCGGCTCAGCCCCAGCCTGGCGAAATGGTCGAGCGGATGGGGCGGCTGCACGCTGCCGCAGGTGGCGCAGAACAGGGCGCGCGGCGACACCGGGCCCTTGCAGGACCAGCAGACGACCACGTCCGGCCCCTTCCCGGCCGCGTGCTTGGTTTCGATGGTATCCACTCCGCTCATCACACTGTTGTCGAACTGCATACTCCGAACTGCGCACTCAATGCCGGACGGGTTCGCCGCCGTCGCATCGACCGGCGTCGCCCTCCAGGCCAGCGCGAGGGGGATTTACGGCCGCAGGCCCGGCTCGGCCTCGAACGCCGGCCGCGGCCTAAACATGGGCCGCCTAGACATGGAACGACTCGCCGCAGCCGCACCGGCCCTTCTCGTTCGGGTTGGTGAATACGAACCCGGACTGCAGCTTGTCTTCCACATAGTCCATCGTGGTGCCGATGATGAACATCGTGGCCTTGGGATCGACGAAGACCGTGACACCCTTGTCCTCGACCACCTCGTCGTGGGGCCCTTTCTCTTCGGCGTATTCCAGGGTGTAGGAGAGGCCCGAGCAGCCCTTCGAACGCACGCCGATCCTAATCCCGGCCGCGGGCTTGCCCCGGCCGGCGACCAGGTCCTTGACCCGCTGCGCCGCGGCGTCCGTCAATGTCATCAGCGGCATGGCCATGGTTTGCGTCGTCTCCTCGTTCGATGGTCCGCGTCGGCGTTCCTTGTAGGCCCGGCTATTCCGCGGCCGCCGGTTTCGCGGCCGGCGCGCCTTCGGCCGCGCCTTGGCCCTTCTTCTCGCGATAGTCCTTGATCGCGGCCTTGATAGCGTCCTCGGCCAGGATCGAACAATGGATTTTGACCGGCGGCAAAGCCAGGTGATGGGCGATGTGGGTGTTCTTGATCGTTTCGGCTTCGTCCAGGGTCTTGCCCTTGACCCACTCGGTCACGAGCGAGCTCGAGGCGATGGCCGAGCCGCAGCCGAAGGTCTTGAACTTCGCGTCCTCGATGATGCCCTCGGGCGTCACCTTGATCTGAAGCTTCATCACGTCGCCGCAGGCGGGTGCGCCGACGAGCCCGGTGCCCACGTTGTCCGCGTTCTTGTCGAGCGACCCGATGTTGCGGGGGTTCTCGTAATGCTCGATGAGCTTATCGCTGTATGCCATGACCTACTCCCTCTCCATTCGCCTGGGCCGCACTCAATGCGCCGCCCACTCGATCGATTTGATGTCGATTCCTTCCTGCACCATTTCCCAAAGCGGGCTCATGGCGCGGAGCCGCTTGACCTGGCCCACAATCTCGTCCACCGCGCGGTCCACTTCCTCTTCGGTCGTGAACCGGCCCAGGCCGAGCCTCAGGCTCGTATGCGCCATCGCCTCCTCGACCCCGAGCGCCCGGAGCACGTAGGAGGGTTCCAGAGACGCCGACGTGCAGGCGGATCCCGACGACACCGACACGTTCTTGACGCCCATGATGAGGGACTCGCCCTCGACATAGGCGAAACTCAGATTGAGGTTGCCGGGGATGCGCTGTTCGAGATCGCCGTTCAGGTACACCTCGGGCAGCTCGCCCATGAAGCGCTTGTACATCCGGTCGCGCAGGTACCGCAGCCGTTCCCTTTCGGCGCCCATTTCCTTCTGCGCGATCTCGCAGGCGACGCCCATCCCCACGCACAGCGGCGTGGGAAGCGTGCCCGAGCGCATGCCGCGTTCCTGGCCGCCGCCGCTGATCAGCGCCTGCAGCCTGACGCGCGGCTTGCGGCGCACGAACAGGGCGCCGATGCCCTTGGGCCCGTAGAATTTGTGCGCCGAGATGCTCATCAGGTCGATGTTCATCGCGTTGACGTCGAGCGGAATCTTGCCCACCGCCTGCGCCGCGTCGGTATGGAAGAACACGCCCTTGGAGCGGCACAGCTTGCCGATCTCGGCCACCGGCTGAATGACGCCGATCTCGTTGTTCACCGTCATGATCGACACCAGCGCCGTCTTGTCGGTGATCGCATCCTCCAGGTCCTCGAGCCGGATGAGCCCGTTCTTCCGGACCGGAAGGTAGGTGACGTCGATGCCTTCCTGTTCCAGGTGGCGGCAGGATTCGAGCACGCATTTGTGCTCGGTGACGCAGGTGATGATGTGATTCTTCTGGTCCTTGTAGAACCGCCCCACGCCCTTGATGGCGAGATTGTTCGATTCGGTCGCGCCCGAGGTGAAGATGACCTCCTTCGGGTCGGCGCCGATGATCGCGGCTACCTGCGCGCGCGCGTGCTCCACCGCCTCTTCGGCCTCCCAGCCGTAGCGATGGCTGCGCGAATGCGGATTGCCGAACTTCTCGGTGAAATACGGCAGCATCGCTTCCACCACGCGCGGATCGGTGGGCGTCGTGGCCTGGTAGTCGAGATAGATCGGGCGCGTCCCGGCCTTCATCGGTTTCTGCGTGTTCACGAGTCCCGTCATGGTTCCAGTCCTTCCTTCAAGCGGCCGGCCTTCAAGCGGCCGGTGCGGCGTGCGCGCGCCGTCCGGCACGAATCCGGCCCCAGGCGTCCACGAACGCGTCGATATCCTGTTCGTGGCTGTCCCAACCCAGGCTGACCCGGATCGCGCTCCCCGCGCCTTCCAAGGCGCCCATGGCGCGCAGCACGCGCGAGGGCTCGACCTTTCCCGACGAGCAGGCGGCCCCCGCGCTGACCGCGATCCCGGCCAGGTCGAAGGCGATCACCAGGGTCTCGGCGCTGGCGCCCGGCTGGGCCAGGCACGCGGTGTTGGGAAGCCGCGGGGCGTTGGCCCCGAAAACCGTCACGGCGCCAAGCTGCTTCACGCGCGATTCCAGTTGATCCCGCAGGCGGGCGAGACCCGAGAAGTCCGCGAGTTCGGCCCGCGCCGCTTGGGCCGCGGCGCCGAAGCCCACGATGCCGGGGACGTTCTCGGTCCCGGCGCGGCGCCCGCGCTCCTGTCCGCCACCGCGAACCGTCGGCTCCAGCGTCACGTGGTCGGCCACGAATAGGGCGCCCGCACCCTGCGGCCCGCCCAGCTTGTGGGCGGAGATCGTCATCAGATCGACCCCGAGCGCGCCGACATCGACCGGAATCTTTCCCGCCGCCTGGACCGCGTCGCAATGCACCAGCGCGCCCGCCGCATGGGCGACACGAACCACCTCGGCCACCGGCTCGATCACGCCGGTCTCGTTGTTGGCCAGCATCACCGACACCAGGGCCGGTTCGCGATCGTCCGCCAGCATCCGCGCGAGCGCGCCGACATCGACGATCCCGTCGCCGTCCACCGGGACGAGCTCGGCCGCCGGAGCGTTCCGGAGCACCGAGTCGTGCTCGACGGAAGACACGATCAAGCGGGTACGTCCCGCGCCATTCAGCGCCACGGCGTTGGCCTCGGTGCCGCCGCTCGTGAACACGATCTCCGAGGCGCGCGCGCCGATGAGGGCCGCGACCCGTTCGCGGGCGTCCTCGACCGCGCGGCGCGCCAGCCGTCCGAAGCGATGCACCGAGGACGGATTCCCGCACCGGGCGAGCGCTTCGCCCATGGCCTCAACCGCCCGCGGCCTGAGCGGCGCGGTCGCGTTGTAGTCCATGTAAACGGCGTGCGTCATCGGATCTGTTCCGCCTCTTCCTACTGTGCCGCCGCCACGCAGGGCTTTTCGCTGGGTGCCGCCTTCGGCTCCGGCTCGTGCCGGGCCAGCCCGCTGGTGCCCAGAACCCGCCGCTCGCGCACGTCCGCGAGCGAGACGGTGCTGAGATAGAGATGGATCTGGTGTCCCAGCTCCTCCCACAGGTCGTGGGTGAGGCAACGGCTCTTGTTGCTGCGGCAGCCGCCGGGCGTACCCGGCGCGCAGCGCGTGGCGCGGATCGGTTCGTCCACGGCCAGAATGATGTCGGAGATGCGGGTCGCCTCCGGGGCGTAGGAAAGCATGTAGCCGCCGCCGGGGCCACGCACGCTTTTCACCAGCCCACCCTTCCTGAGCTTTGCGAACAACTGCTCCAGATAGGACAGGGAAATTTCCTGGCGCTCCGCAATGTCGGCCAGCGCCACCGGTTTCCCGTGTCCGCGACAGGCGAGGTCGACCATCGCCATGACGGCGTATCGTCCCTTCGTGCTCAGTCTCACGGTCCTTCTCCCATGCTAAGAGCCATCGCAACCGATGGCTTGCCCATGTCCTTCACGGCCATGTCGTTCACGCTCGAATCGTTCCGACTCATGCCTTCGACACCCGGACCGGTTGCGCCGGCTCGGCCGCGGTCCGGCCGCGAATGTCGACGCCCGGCAGTTCCGGCTGCTCGTCTTCTTCGGCCGTCTGTTTCTCCAGATCGTCGATACGCGACTGAAGCTCGCCCACGCGCTGGGCGAGACTCTCGATCGACCGCGCCAGGGGGTCGACCAGCTCGCCCGTCGGCGTGCCATAGGCCACGAATTCCTGCGGCGAAACGGCGGTGCGCGGCCCGCAGATCCGGGCCGGGATACCGACCACGGTGGCGCCCGCCGGCACGTCCTTGACGACCACGGCGTTGGCGCCCACCCGCGCCCCCTCGCCGATCACGATCGGTCCCAGGACCTGGGCGCCGGACCCGATGATGGCGCCGTCCTGAAGGGTGGGATGCCGCTTCACGTTCACTTGGGTGCTGGAATCGACCGCCGGCGCAATACCGCCCAACGTGACCCCGTGATACAGCGTCACGTCGTCGCCGATTTCCGACGTCTCGCCAACCACCACCCCCATGCCGTGATCGATGAAGCAGCGCTTGCCGATCCGCGCCGCGGGGTGAATCTCGATTCCCGTCAGCCAACGGGCCGACTGGGACAGGAAACGGGCCAGGAAATGCCAGTCCCGGACCCAAAGGGCGTGGGCCCAACGGTGCAGGACCAGGGCGTGAACCCCCGGATAAAAAAGAAGAATTTCAAGGTGCGACTTTGCCGCCGGATCGCGCGCCTTGGCCGCTTCCATGTCTTCGCGAAGTGTCTTGAACATCGTCTCGCCCGTTATGATATAAATTTTCTTTTGCGACGCAGTTTCGCGGGAATTCCCCGGGGCTTAGCCGGCCAACGTATCACCTAGGGATATAATTTGCCCTACTAATTTAGTCAAGCATTCATGACAACGGAAACCAAGGCTCGGCCTAACTTTTTTTGGCCTGCCTCGAGAGAACTTTATGAATTTGGTTGGTTATAGCCCCCTTGCCACAACCCATGGACGCCGCCCTGTTGGCGGCCGCGGCCGCGAAACCGTGGAAAACACGATAGAAAACCATGCCTGAAGTCATCATGAACGGCCCCGAGGGCCGGATCGAGGGCCGGTACCACCACGGCAAGGAGGGCAACGCCCCCATCGCCTTGTTGCTGCACCCCCATCCCGAACACGGGGGCAACATGAACAACAAGGTGGTCTATGCGCTCTACCACTGCTTCGTGCGCCACGGTTTTTCCGCCCTTCGCTTCAACTTCAGGGGCGTGGGGCGGTCCCAAGGCAGCCACGACCGCGGCGAGGGCGAGCTGACCGACGCCGCGGCCGCGCTCGACTGGCTGCAGACCTATAATCCCAACGCGTCCAGCTGCTGGATCGCGGGCTATTCCTTCGGCGCCTGGATCGGAATGCAGCTGCTGATGCGCCGGCCCGAGATCAATCGCTTCGTCTCCGTGGCGCCGCCGGCGAACATCTACGATTTCAGCTTCCTCGCCCCCTGCCCCGCATCGGGGATGCTGGTGCACGGCGGCCGGGACGAGCTGGTAACCTTCGAGTCGGTCAAGAAGCTCGCCGACAAGCTGAACTCCCAGCGCAACATCAAGGTCCAGCTCAAGGTCATCGAGCAGGCCAACCACTTCTTCCATTCCAGCTACGAGGATCTGGCGCCCCTGGTGGACGCCTACATCAGCCAGGCGCGCGCCGAGGACACCGGCGAAAAGCCGCCTTCGGAAAAGCCCCAGGGCCGGGAGAAGAAGGGCGCCGCCGCCTGACGCGTCTCGGCATGGATTGACCGGCGCCGCGTACCGAAAGGTGCGCGGCGTTTGGTTTTTTCGCGTTCCTGCAGGTCCATCAATTCGGACCTCCCGCTCTAGGACCGGGCCTGCAACCGGCTCTTGGGATGGTGCAGGCGGCCCCCCGTCACCGGATGCCTGACCCCGGTGGTGGACGGCAGGCTAAGCGGCAGGCCTTCGACCGAGCGCACGGCCAAGTAGGCGAAGGCCTGGGCTTCCAGGGCATCGCCGTTCCAACCCACGTCCTCGACCGGCGCGACCTCGGCGCCCAATTGGCGCTCGAGGGCCATCATCAGGGCGAGATTCCGCCGCCCGCCGCCCGAGATCAGCCACCGGACCGGAAGTTGGGGCAGGAACGGCACGCCCAACGCCACCGCGCGCGCCGCGAACTCGGTCAGGGTCGCGGCCCCGTCCTGGGGCGAAAGGCCTTCGATCGGCAGCGCCTTGAATTCGTCGCGGTCCAGCGACTTGGGCGGCGGGCGCTCGAAATAGGGGTTGCTCAGGAGCTGGCTCAGGATCCGCTCGTCGGCCTTGCCCGCCGCCGCCAGCCGTCCGTCCTGGTCGAAGAAGCGGCCGGTGTGGCGCCTGGCCCAGTCGTCGATGAGGGCGTTTCCCGGCCCGGTGTCGAAGGCGATCGGGTCGCCCGCGAGTCCGATCCACGTCACATTGGCCACGCCGCCCAGATTGAGGATGGCGATCGGCCGCGGCAGGGCCGAGGCCATGGCGACGTGGAACAAAGGCACCAGCGGCGCGCCCTGGCCGCCTTCGGCGACGTCGCGGCCGCGGAAATCGTCCACCACGTCGATGCCGGTGAGCTCGGCCAGCAGGTCTCCGTCGCCGATCTGGACCGTGAGGCGCTCCCACGGCCGGTGCAGGACCGTGTGGCCGTGGAAACCGATGACGTCGATGTCGCCGTGACTCCTGCCGCTCTCGGCCAACAGCCGGCGCACCGCCTCGACGTGCACGAACGTGATCTCGCGGGCGATCTCACCGACCAGCCGCGGATTCTCCGCCGGGTCGCGCCCGGCGACCGAGCCAAGCCGCTCGCGCATGGCCTCCTCGTAGGGAACGGTCAGCGCGGGGCCGCATTCGATCACGCCCCTGCCGTCGGTTGACACCAGGGCGGCGTCCACCCCGTCCCGCGAGGTGCCGCTCATGAGGCCGATCGCCCTATAGATCTTCGCCGACTGCTTCACGATTTCGCACCCGAACCGGCGGGCTGCCGGCATCCGTCATAAGCGTTCGTCATGGGCGTTCGCCATGGGTGTCATAACACGGGCATCGACGGCGGCGCCCGCAATTCGCCACGAAGCGCGCATCCCCGGACGCTCGCCCATAATTGTTTGCCGCGGGGGATTGTGCTAAATCACCGGGCCTTCCGGCAAGCGCGCCGGCCGACCAAGGCGGGCGCCCGGCCCAGCCTCAAGACGCGTCACGGCGGCAAGGAATCGATCATGACCGGACCGCGTTCGACCTTTCTGCGGACCGTGCAGGAGCGCGGCTTCCTCCACCAATGCACCGACGAGGCCGGGCTGGACCAGGTACTGGCCGGCGGCAAGCCGGTTGCGGGCTATATCGGGTTCGATTGCACCGCCGACAGCCTGCACGTGGGAAGCCTGGTGCAGATCATGCTGCTGCGCCGGTTCCAGAAGTGCGGCCACAAGCCCGTCGTCCTGTTGGGCGGCGGCACGACCAAGGTGGGCGACCCTTCGGGCAAGGACGAGAGCCGCCGGCTGCTGAGCGAGAACGATATCGCGCGCAACATGGAAGGCGTGCGCAGCGTGTTCGAGCGCTTCCTCGCGTTCGGCACGGGTGCGGGCGATGCCGTGTTCGTCGACAACGCCGAGTGGCTCGATACCCTCCGCTACATCCCGTTCCTGCGCGATTACGGGCGGCATTTCTCGGTCAACCGGATGTTGTCCTTCGACTCGGTGAAGCTGCGCCTCGAGCGCGAGCATCCGCTCTCGTTCCTCGAATTCAACTACATGGTCCTGCAGGCATACGATTTCCTCGAGCTCAACCGGCGGATGGGCTGCGTGCTGCAGATGGGCGGATCCGACCAGTGGGGCAACATCGTCAACGGCGTGGAGCTGGTGCGGCGCGTCGCGGAGGGCGCGGTGTTCGGCCTCACCGCGCCTCTCATCACCACGGCCTCGGGCGAGAAGATGGGCAAGACCGAGCGCGGCGCGGTATGGCTCAACGCGGAGCGTCTCGGCTCCTACGAATACTGGCAGTTCTGGCGCAACACGGCGGATGCCGACGTGGGCCGGTTCCTGCGCCTCTTCACCGAATTGCCGCCGCGCGAGATCGCCCGCCTCGAGGCGCTCGAAGGCGCGGAATTGAACGACGCCAAGAAGGTGCTTGCCGACGAGGCGACACGGCTTTGCCACGGCGAGCACGCGGCGCGCGAGGCCCGCGAGACCGCGCAGGAGACGTTCGAGAAGGGCGGCACGGGAGAAGGCCTGCCCACCGTCGAGATCGCGCGCGCGCGCCTGGAAAAGGGAATCCCGGCGTTCGAGTTGCTGCGCCAGGCCGGGCTTGCCCCCACCAACAGCGAGGCCCGCCGGCTGATCAAGGCGGGCGGCGCCCGCATCAACGGCGCGCCGCTCACCAACGAACTGCAGCTGATCGGCCTCTCTGACCTCGATCGGGGCGGTGTCATCAAGCTGTCGGCGGGAAAGAAGCGCCACGCGCTGGTGAAAGTGACCTGACCGTCAGCGCGGGGGACCGAACTGGTCCTGCTTGCCGGGCGGCGCCGGCGCGGACGCCTCGCCGTCGGCGGGGCGGCTGAAGATCCCGAACAGGTTGCGCAGGAACCCGGGCGTCAGCGCCGCCAGCGGGTTGACCGTGACATCCGGTTTCGCCAACGGACCCTCGACCCGGAAGGTCCCCGCGAACACGCCGCTTCCCTTCCCCCCCGTCAGAAGCTCGCCGAGGATGGGGATGTTGCCCAGGATGCTGTTGATCGCGTAGGCGGGGACGATCGTTCCCTCGAGATTGGCGGTGTCGGCGGCGACGTTGATCGTTCCCTTGAGGGTGAGCCCCAGGTCGGGCCCGAAGGCGCGCGCGTCGGTGACCGTGAGCGTGTCGTTCCGGAGCGTGATCGGGGCATCGAAATCGGTGAATCCGATCCCCTCGCCGGACATGAGGTTCACGATCCCGGTCAGCGAGGCCACCGTCACGATCTGGGCCAGCACCGGCGTGTTGAGCACGCGGTAATTCTTGATCGTGAGGCGGCCGGAGAACGGCGAGTCGGGATCGGTGTCGTCGATCCTGCCGGTCAGGCGCAACTGGCCGCCCTGCACGTCGTCGAAGATCCCGAACGTGCGCAGCATGGTGCCGGCGTCGTTCGACGTCGCCGACAGGATCCGGCCCTTGGCCTCCGGCGCCATGCGGATGTCGAACGTGCCGGGCGTCTTCGCGTCCCCGATCTCGCCCGTAAGCTGCAAGCCGGTCAGCCTCAGCTCGTCGTGGTCGGCCGCCAACTGGGCGTTGCGCACCTTGCGGTCGGACGCGACCCACAGCGTTTCGGCCCCCGCGCGAACCGTGAACGGCGGCCCCTTCTCCTTCTTCTTGGGCTTGGCCGTGTCCCTGACCGCGAACTGGTCGGCCAGATCGATCTCGCGCCCGCTGACGACGACGTCGAACCCGCCCGCGTCGCGGAAGGTCACGGTGCCGGCGACGTCGCTGCGGCCGAAGGCAAGGCGCGTGAAGGAGAGCGACTGCATCCGGCTCGCGCCATTGGGCGCCGCCGTGAATGCGCCTTTCCCCGTAGCGTTCAAGGTGCCGGCCGTGACCGAGAATGCGCGCAGCTCCTTGGGACGGTTGTCGGCCAGCGTCAGGTCGAGGCTGGCGGCTCCCTGGGCGCGGGCCGGCTTCGACCAGCCGATGTCCTTGAAGTCGAGCGCCGCGGGGCCGAGATCGGCCGCCAGCGCAAGATCGGCGGCGCCGCCATCCATCACCGTATAGGTGAGCCCGATGGGCACCGGCCCGACGATATAGGGCGCGACCGGGAAACCGATGCGGCCGAGATCGGCATCGTCGGGCCGCGCGGTGAGTTCGTAGCGGCTGCGGAACGGGCCGCCCTTTTCGAAGTTCTGGGTCGTCGAGAGCGTGGCCGGAACGCCCCCCAAGGCGATCGTGCCTTTGCCCTGAAACGCGCTCTTGTCCACCGTAACGGTCAGGCTCCCGTCGGTCAGGTCCTGGCCCAGCGCGGCGTTGCGGATCACGAGGCCGCGGATATTGGCCGCCGCCGCCAGCCCGAGACCGGCGAACTGCAGCTTCTTTTCCAGCGGGATGCGGAACACCGCCCGGGTCGCGGACTCGCCGCCCAGAGCATCGGGCGAGACGCCCAGGAAGTGGGCGGCGCCGATGGGCTCGTGGTCGAGAAGCTTGATGACGTCCTGGACCGGGCCCTTGACCACGATTTCGACGTCGGCGGTCTGGTCTTTGACGTCGAGGCCGGTGATGCCGACCTTTCCCTCGCTGACTTTGAGCCCGTAGACGCCGCCGTCCTGGATCGCGATGTCGAACCGCTCCTTCGTGAAGCTGGCGCGGCCGGAAACGTTCTCGACCGGCGGCATGGGCTGCAGATAGTCGACGGTCACGCCGTCGGTCTTGAGCGTCCCGGCCAGCGATTCCACGACCAGCGAATGCAGATCGCCGCCCGGCGCCTTGGCCGCGATCACGGCCCGCGCCTCGGACACCTCGCCTTTGGAGAGATGCGCCACGATCCAGGTCCGCGCGTCGACCGCAAGCGTGGCCGGCCAGTATCTATCCAGGGAATCCACGGGGACGTTGCGCAGCACCACCTCGCCCTGGGTGGTGACGCCGCCGCCGGCCCGATAGGCGTGGCCGGTCAGCTCCGCGCTGGGGCCGCCGAGATCGGCGTAACCCTGTTCGAGGACGAGCCGGTTCATGTCCTCTTCCACGCGGCCGCGAAGCTGGAGAAACCGCACCTCGAGCGGCTCGCGGTACCAGTCGGCGACCGCGACCTTGCCCGGCCCGCCCGAGACGTCGAACCCGAAGGTCTCCACATGGCCGTCGAGGTCGAGAGTCGAATTCACCGCGCCCTGCAGCGGCATCGCCACCGCATCGAGGCCCGGCACCGGCAGGCGCTGGGCGCTGAGCTTCGAGGGATCCAGATCGCGGAAGCTCGCGCTCAGCTCGACCTTGCGCGCGTCGCGGTCATAGCCGACCTTGGCGTCGATCTCGGCCCTGGTGCCCGCAAGATCGAGCGCAAGCGTCATCTCGCCCGAAATCCCCCGCACGTCGCGGGCGAGAACCACGTCGGCGTCCGGCGCGTGCCAGGTCGTCCCCATTCTTTCGTCGATCAGGCTCGCGTCCGCGTCGGTGATCGAAACCGTTCTCAGATACCCCATGGCGTTGTCGGGATCGGGCGGCGACAGGAGATCGGTCACGAGGCGGCCCAGGATATCGCCCGCCTCCGGTCCCCCGCCCTCCAATCCCAGCTGCAGGGACCCTTCGGCCGAGCGGACGACCCGGATGCGCGGCGACAGGATTTCGAGACGCGTCGGGGCGAGGAAACCGTGCAGGAGCCCGCGCAGGCTGAGCGACACGGCGATGTCGGGAACCGCCGCCAGGACCTGTCCCGACGGCCCGACCGCCTTGACCCCGAGCATGCGGATGTCCAGCGTTCTTTTCCACCCCGCCCATTTGAGGACGGTGTCGTCGAGACGCACGGTGAACGATCCGTCCTCCGCGCTCAGCGTCCGTTCCAGATAGGGGGTGAGGAAGGCGAGCGAGACGGCCTCGCCCGACATGCGCCAGATGATGAGGCCGAGCAGGAACCCGGCGCCGAGGATGGCGCCGATCGCAAATTCGATAATCAGCCGTACCGACCGGATGACCAATTCGCCCGTCCGTTCAACCCGAACTTGACCTGACCCCGCGGATTCCGCAGTTTGCGTCGAATCCGACGGGCGCGGAATGTAGCACGTGCATTTTCTCTCGCGATACGACGACCTGCCGGCCGCGTGCGACCCGGACAGCGCGAAAACCGGCCTGGAACGCTGGCTCGAGGCCGCCGCGGCGTCCGGAGACCCCGATTTGACGGCCTTTTCCCGCGATCTCGCCGTTGAGCCCGCCGGCCGGCGGCTGCTCGAGTCCGTGTTCGGGAACAGCCCGTTCCTGACCGAATGTCTGCTCGCCGAACCGGCCTTTTTCCGCGGGCTGCTCGTGAGCGGGCCGGACGCCGTGTTCGAGCGGCTGATGACCGGGCTCGGCGCCGCGCCCGGGCCCGAATCGGATACCGCGGGCGTGATGCGGGAGCTGCGGGTCGCACGGCGCCGCGCCGCCCTCCTCGTCGCGCTCGCCGACATCGCCGGCCTGTGGCCGCTGGAGCGCGTCACCGGGGCGCTGAGCGCGTTCGCCGACAAGGCGCTCCAGCTTGCCACCGCCCATCTGCTGCGCCAGGCCGCGACCAAGGGCGAGATCGCCCTGCCCGAGCAAAACGAGCCCCAGTCCCGCTCCGGCTACTTCGTGCTGGGCATGGGCAAGCTGGGCGGCGAGGAATTGAACTATTCGAGCGACATCGACCTCATCGTCCTCTACGACGACGAGCGCCTCGCCTACACCGGCCAGAGATCGCTCCAAGACTGCATGGTGCGCGTGACCCGCGATTTGGTCCGCGTCATGGAGGAGCGCACCGAGCACGGCTACGTCTTCCGCTGCGATTTGCGGCTGCGCCCGGACCCGGGTGCGACCCCGGTGGCGCTCTCGGTGCTCGCCGCCGAGACCTATTACGAGAGCATGGGCCAGAACTGGGAGCGGGCGGCGATGATCAAGGCCCGCGGCGTCGCCGGCGACGGGCAGGCAGCCGGCGAGTTCCTGCACACGCTGGTGCCCTACATCTGGCGCAAGCATCTCGATTTCGCGGCCATCGACGACATCCATTCCATCAAGCGCCAGATCAACGCGCATCGCGGCGGCTATGGCATCAAGGTGGCCGGCCACAATCTGAAGCTCGGCCGCGGCGGCATCCGCGAGATCGAGTTCTTCGCCCAGACGCAGCAGCTGATCTGGGGCGGCCGCATGCCGGAACTGCGCACGCGGCGCACCTGCGAGGCGATAAACGTTCTGGCGAAGTCCGGCCGCGTCGCCCCCGAGGCGGCCGAAGAGCTGATCGAGGCCTACCGCTTCCTGCGCCGCGCCGAGCACCGGCTGCAGATGATCGACGACCGGCAGACCCACACCGTCCCCGAGGACGAGGCCGGGCTGACGCGGCTCGCGGTCTTCCTGGGATTCGCCGACCGGGCCGCCTTCGCCGACGCGTTGCTCCGGCGGCTCAGGGCCGTCGAGCGCCATTACGCCGCCCTGTTCGAGGAAGCGCCGGTGCTGTCGGGCCCGGGCAATCTGGTCTTCACCGGCGGCGAGCCCGATCCCGAGACTCTGCGCACCATCGCCAATCTGGGCTTCGAGAACGCCGCCACCGTGTCGTCGGTCATCATGGGATGGCACCACGGCCGCATCTCCGCCACCCGCAGCGTGCGCGCCCGCGAGATCCTGACCGAGCTCGTGCCCGCGCTGCTCCAGGCCTTCGCGCACACGGCCGCTCCCGACCAGGCGTTCCTGAAATTCGACGAGTTCCTGTCGCGGCTTCCCGCGGGCGTGCAGCTCTTCTCGCTGTTCCAGGCCAACCCCGTGCTCCTCGACCTGGTGGCCGAGATCATGGGCAACGCCCCCAACCTGGCCGACCTCCTGGCGCGCCGCCCGATCCTGCTCGACGGCGTACTCCAGCCTGATTTCTACGACCCGCTTCCCGACGCTTTCGAGATGGAAAGCGAACTTCGCGCCGCGGCGTCCGAGGCCCGCGGCTTCGAGGACATCCTGGACATCGCGCGGCGCTGGGCGGGCGACAGGAAGTTCCGCCTCGGGGTCCAGATCCTGCGCAACATCACCCGCGCCGACGCCGCGGGGCCGGTGTTCTCCGACATCGCCGATGCCGTGATCCGGGTGCTGCAGCCTGTTGTCCAAGACTCGTTCGCCAAGCAGCACGGCTGGCTTCCGGCGGGCGCCATGGCGGTGGTGGCCATGGGCAAGCTGGGCGGGCGCGAGATGACGGTCGGCTCCGACCTCGACCTCGTGTTCGTCTACGACTGGGCGCCGGGGGCCGAGCGCTCCGACGGCGAGAAGCCGCTTTCGCCCCACGACTATTTCGCGCGCCTGTCGCGCCGGCTCATCAACGCGCTGACGGCCCAGACCGCCGAGGGCCAGCTCTACGAGGTGGACATGCGGCTCCGCCCCTCGGGCGCCTCGGGGCCCATCGCCTCCAGCCTCGAGGCCTTCGTGCGCTACCAGCACGACACCGCCTGGACGTGGGAGCATCTGGCGCTGACCCGCGCCCGCCTCATCACCGGGCCGCCGCGCCTGGTAGAGGCGATCATTGAGGTGGTCCGCGACGTGCTGACCCGCGCGCGCGAGCCCGGCCGGCTCGCCTTCGACGTGGCCGACATGCGCGGGCGCATGGCCCGCGAGCGCGGCGAGCCGTCGACGTTCGACGTCAAGAACCTGCGGGGCGGCCTCATCGACGCCGAGTTCATCGCCCAATACCTCCAGCTCCGCCACGCCCACGCGCATCCCGAAATGCTTTCGACCAACACCGCCGAGGCGCTGCGCCTGGCCGCGCAGGCCGGCTTGATCGGCCGCCATGCTGCGGGCGAGATCATCGACGCGGTCCGGCTGTGGCAGCGGATCCAGGGCGCGGCCCGGCTCTGCTACCGCGACGGGTTCGTGCCCGAGCGGGCGACCGAGGGCGCGCGGCGCGTGCTCGTCGGCGCGGCGGAGGCCGGAAGTTTCACCGAGCTGGAGGAGCGGATCAAAGAGGTGGCCGGCCGCGTGCGCGCCCATTTCCACGAGCTGATCGAGGCGGCAGCAGTCGCGCCGCCTGAGGAGGAGACGAAGCCATGACGCTCAAGGTTGGAGACGCCGCGCCCGATTTCTCGCTTCCCGCCGCCGGCGGCAAGACGCTGTCGCTGAAAAGCCTCAGGGGGCGCACCGTGATCCTCTATTTCTATCCCAAGGACGACACGCCGGGCTGCAC